>JBPYEE010000473.1:0-5997 GCA_051985095.1 Vicinamibacterales bacterium
GTCGTTCGATCCATTCCGGCTCGACGGCCTGAAGGCCCGCGTCGACGACGGCGCATGCTTTGGCGTTCAGACGCTGCGCGGTCTGCAGAATGCCGCGCACGGCCCCTGCGCGAGTCGGGTGCCCGTGATAGGGCAACTCGCCGAATGCCGCATCCGTGTCGCACGCGATCTCCACGAGTGCCGCTGGTTCCACGACCTCACGCGCTGCTTCGCGTGTGCCGTCGGTCGACCCCGCGTCCGCGAGAACGAATTTCGCGGCGTGCGACCCGAAGTACCGCGACAGCCCGTCGCGGAGCGCGCGCACCACCGCGCCGACGGTCCGGGCGTCGTTATAGCTCGTCAGCGCGACAACGATATCGGCTTGTGAGGCTGCGACCTCAGCTTCTTGGACGTTGCAATTCGAACCAATAGAAACCATACGGACCAAGCGTCAAAAAGTAGGGCTCCATTCCGATCGGCGGAAACTCCGTATAACCGAGCATCTCCACCGGGACCAGGCCAACGAACGCGCTCAAATCGAGCTCCGCCGGCTGAACAGTGCGCGAGAGGTTGGCGACGCACAGAATCACATCCCCGGCGTACTGGCGGACGTACACGAGCACCTTGCGGTTGGATGGCGACAGGGTCTCCATCGTTCCGCGGCCGAAGACCTTGAACAGCTTCCGCAGCCGGATCATGTTGCGCATCCAATAGAGGAGCGAAGCGGCGTCGCTCTCTTGCGCTTCGACATTCACAGCCTGGAAACCGTACACTGCGTCCATGATGACGGGACTGTACAGCCGCGCAGGATCGGCACGAGAGAAACCGGCGTTCCGGTCGCCCGTCCACTGCATCGGCGTGCGAACGCCGTTCCGATCGCCCAGAAAGAGATTGTCGCCCATTCCGATCTCGTCGCCGTAGTAGATGATCGGAGTGCCGGGGAACGAAAAGAGCAAGCCAACGAGAAGCTCGATACGCAACCGGCTGTTGCCCACGAGCGGGGCCAGGCGACGGCGAATGCCAACGTTCAGGCGCGACTGCGGGTCAAGGCCGTAGGCGAGGTACATGTAGTCTCGCTCATCGTCCGTCACCATTTCGAGTGTGAGTTCATCGTGGTTTCGCAGGAAGAGCGCCCATTGGCAATTGTCGGGGATTGTCGGGGTCGTCTTCATGACGTCGGTAATAGGTTGCCGGTCCTCCAGATGCAGCGCCATGAAAATTCGCGGCATAACTGGAAAGTGATAGGCCATGTGGCATTCATCGCCGTCGCCGAAATACGCTCGCACATCGGCTGGCAGTTGGTTCGCCTCGGCCAGCAGCATTCGGTCGGGAGATCTGTCGTCGATATGCTTTCGGACCGCCTTGATGACGGCATGCGTTTCGGGCAGGTTCTCGCAGCTCGTGTGGTCGCGCTCGACGAGATATGGAACCGCGTCGAGACGAAAGCCATCGACACCCAGATCCAGCCAGAAGTCGAGGACTGCCAGCATCTTTCGGACGACTGCCGGATTGTCGTAGTTGAGATCGGGTTGGTGCCGAAAGAACCGGTGCCAGTAGTATGCATGCGCGACCGGATCCCACGACCAGTTCGAGCGCTCAGTATCGACAAAAATGATTCGCGCCTGTTGGTAAAGTTGATCGGTGTTGCTCCAGACGTACAGGTCGCGCTCCGGCGATCCAGGAGGAGCAGATCGCGCCTGTTGAAACCACGGATGCTGATCTGACGTGTGGTTCAAGACCAGCTCGATGACGACACGCAAACCTCGAGTATGCGCAGCCTCCAGGAACCTCTTGAAATCATCAAGGTTCCCGTAGCTCGGGTGGACATCGACGTAATCGGCGATGTCGTAGCCATCATCTTTCAGCGGCGAGGGAAAGAAGGGCAACAGCCAAAGACACGTGACACCAAGGTCTTGCAGGTAGTCAAGCTTTTCGTACAGCCCTTGAAAATCCCCGACACCGTCCCCGTTGGCGTCATAGAAAGACTTAACGGGGAGTTCGTAGATGATGGCGTCCTTGTACCAGAGCGGATCGGTGGCGGCCGCTGGTCGTCTCATGAGTACGTTCTCCAATTGGCATCTGCACGACCATGCGACCTCGAATGCTCTAGGTGCGGAGTTGCAGATTACCGCACGCCTGAAGCCGTTGGTCAGTTTAATCGGTTACTCTTCTCGATCACGTCATTGGGGTTCCGGCCTCCGTTCGTCTGCGGCCACGCCTGGCCAAATCCCGCAACGCCTACAATTGCGCCCGTCGGCGGACAGACGACACCTTCTGACGATCGTCGAACCTCACACGTTGATTCTGTGGCATCGACGAGGGATCCGGCTCCTCTGGCGCTGGAAAATCCCGCGCGCCAGGCCCGCTGCCGATTCCAGCGGACCTCCAGCAGGTGCTCGCCGCCACGGCAAGTGATCGCGCGTCGGGCAAGGATCGGATTGCCACCGAGCTCCTCGCGTGAAGCTTGGGATTCGATCCGTGAGTCAACGGGTCGTCGGCTCGCAGATGGCCATCGAGTCGCCGCAATGCCGATCCTCGGCGGCCTGCGTCACGAGTACCATCTTGTGCGAAGGGCGGCGTGAGAGGCTCGTACGTCGATAAATTCTGGGGATCACAGATGTCCAAGGTATGCGGCATTCACCTCTGCGTCGAGTCTGAGATCGCGCAGCCGGCAGAGGAGCCTTCTCGCAGTCTACTCTTTGTCCTGAACGGTGACGTACGACGCCGCTGCGCGTGACCGGCCACACCTGTGATCGCTCCGCGGCTTTCGGGGGTTGTGGGGCTTATCCGTTGAGACCGGCGAGCGTCGGCGCTGGTCGCAGTCCGCTACGATGCTTCAGGTGATGATTGAACTGCTCCGAGTCTGCTCAGCACAATTGTTCGCATCGCCTTGGATCTCATGTAGCTGACCTTCTGGCAGTGCGGTCACGTGCCCAAGTGCCTGCGGCGAATCACAAAACCGCTCGCATTGCACCTGGAACTGCGGAGAAGCTCCTCAGCCTGTACTCCGAAAATATTGTGCGCGGCCGGTTTTCGAGCGTTCGTTCGCCTGAGCCTGCAGAGTTCGCGGATCCGGCGAATCCCCGGCCTGCACGGTGTTGATACGCTGGCGGACCCGTGATTTTCGCGCTGTTCCTGTCTGCGGGACACCATGCGTCGGTTCGTGAAGGCAGGCGCACGCGGACAGCTTCAACGTGATAGAGTACGGCGCGAGCGGTGACCACGCGTCCAAGTACCTGGCAGAGGTTTCGAGCCAGGGGCGTCAGGACAGGTTCTTACGAACCGCAATCCTGTCTACAGGAGCGCCTACCTCGTTTGTGGCACCGCTCGTTGCTTTTTCGCTCCCATGACCTGTTCCGACTGCGGAACAGGACGCCCCATATTCTTCGCGTTGCAACACGCGCTCGGGGCGACGTCGACGAATCGGTTCGTGCGGCTTTAGGTCTTCAGCGTTAGAGGCATCGGCTCGTGCGGCCAACCACTGCACCGCGCGCCGACTGACGCCATGCATGGACGAGTTTCTGAAACGGAGTACTAAGCCGGGACAATTCGGGGCCGAAAGATCACGAGAGACGGACGGGAACACCCGAAAGAGCGTGCCCGCCCGACCCTGATCAGAACTGGAACCGGATCGCCACCTCGCCCTGGCGTGACGGGGCGTTGATGTAGGCGAGGATCTGGTTCACTTGGCCGAACGTCGCCGACAGCGGGTTCGACACCGGGCTCGCGAAGTTCGCGTGATTGGTCAGGTTGAACAGCTGTGCGATCAACTCGAGGCGGTGGCCCTGGAACAGCAAGGATTTCGAGAATCGCAGATCCACGTCCTGGTAGCCGGGGCACGCGACCGAGCTGACAGCCGGCAGCCCGAACGTCGCTCGGTAATTATTGACCGCGGTCAGATCCATGTCGCGGCATCCGCTGCGGAATCCCACGCCCGGCGGCAAGTCGATCGCGAACCCGTCCTTGTTGATGTCGACGTTGGTCGCCGGGTTGAACGGCGTGCTCGATCGGAGATCCAGGATCGCCGACAGCTGCATGTCGTACGGCAGCTGGATCGTGCCGCTTGCCCTGAGCACGTGCCGCCTGTCGGCCAGCGAGTACCCGTCCTCCTGCGAGTAGCCGTAGATCGTGCCGTAGTCGTTCGCGAGCGGCTGATCGCGCGCGCTGGCCAGCGTGTAGGACACGAGGGCGGACCAGCGGTGGCTCATCCGCTTGTCCACTTTCACGAGCAGCGCCCGGTATGTGGAGTTGCCGACGGCCTCGAGTTCCGACACGCGCCCGAACTGGGGGTACGGCCGGAGACCGGTTGGGCCCGGCTCGGCCAGGTTGACGTTGACGCTGTCCGTGTCGCCGAACCGGTTCACGGACGTGAAATCGGCTGTCACGCCCACGTCGTTCGTCAGTTCCCGCGTCACGCCGGCGCCGAACGAATGCGAGTACGGGCTCCGCAGATTGTTGGCCATCACCGTGATGTTCGGCGGGGCTGTCGATAGGAACGCCGTGCGCGAGATCCCGTTGAACGGATCGTTGAGGCAGTTCGGGTTTGTCGTGCACGGGTTGTTGATGATGATCGTCTGCGACTGCGGCCACGTGATCTCGCTGCCGAGCTGCAGCGTGCGCATGTTGTCGTAGTAGATGCCCCAGCCTCCATGGACATTCATCCGGCCGTCGCGCGCCGGATCCCACGCGAAGCCGAGCCGCGGTCCGAAGTTCTTCGCGTTGCCGCGCACTGACGTGTCGATGAACGGAATGTTCAACGGATATGTGACCGCGGACTGGCCGATCAACTGCGCCGTTAGCGACTGGTCGCTGGTCAGGTAGTCGCCATACGCGCCGAGTTGTCGGTCGTATCGCAGCCCGAGGTTAAGCGTCAGGCCGCCGCCAGCCTGCCACGTGTCCTGCACGTACAGGCCATAGTACTTGCTCGGCAGATTCGCATAGGTCGGCAGCGATTGCATGTACTGCGTCGGAAACGTCTTCGGGTTGTTCGGATCGTACGGCTGGTCGAGCGGGAAGGTCCACATGCCGAGCGGGCTTCCCAGGTTGTCTTCCTGGAACGGCACGTAGCTGAAGTCGGCGCCCCACTTCAACTGATGCCGGCCCATCAGGTCCGGCAGCTGATACGCGAAGTCGTCCTTCACCTCGTACCGGTGCTCGGGACCCATTTGGCTGTTGCCGCAGCCGCCAACCGTCACTGATGGGTAACTAAAGACGGGCGTGCAGAGGCCGACGCGGTCCTGCCCGAAGTAGCCGGCATCCCAAGACCCATGGCTGTTGGGCGGCGCGACCTCGTACTTGCTGTACGCGTACTGGAATCTGAAGTCGTTCAAAGCGCGCGTATTGATCACCCACGTGTGCCCCACGACCGCCGACGTGCGCGGTACGGAGAAATCGAAGCTCGAACTCGGGATGACGTTGCCCCCTACGGTCAGCTCGGGTCTGTATTCGTATTCCTGACCGACTCGCACGAACACCGATTGGCCCTTCGCCAGCTGCGCGTCGGCGCGACCGAGGTACGTCCAGCGATACTGCTTGCTCTGGTACGTGCCCGTGTACTGCGGCCAGGCCGGCGTGCTGACGCTGTTGTAGACGTTCTCGTCAGTCCGCTCGTACGTGATGAAGTAATGGATCTTGTCCTTGACGATCGGACCGCCGACCGATCCGCCCTCCTGCTCGCGCGAGTACGGCGGCGCCGAGGTCTGGAAGTACTGCCGCGCGGTCATCGCCTGATCGCGGTAGAACAGGAACCCGGAGAAGTGGAGATCGTTGGTGCCCGTCTTCGTGGCGACGTTGACGACGCCGCCGGTTGCGAGGCCGTATTCGGCATTGTAGGTCGACGTTGAAACCTTGAACTCCTCGAGGGCATCCATCGGGAAGTTCTGGCGCGTCTCACCCTGCTCGACCCACGTGTTGTTCACGCCATCGACGATGTTCCCGGTCGAGAAGAAGTTGGTGACACCGGCGCCGACGCTCACGTTGCCGCGATAGAACTGGCCGCGGATCGCGTCCTGCGATGAG
>JBPYEE010000474.1:0-3209 GCA_051985095.1 Vicinamibacterales bacterium
ACGATGAACCGGATGCGGCTGGGAGTCCCGGTGTAGCGGAGTTCGATGCCGGGTTCGTGTACGGCCTGGCGTTCGCCCGAGCCCTCGATGACGCGAGGATCGCGCTCGATCGGATCCGGCGCCGCCGCATTCTGAGGCTCGCCAAGGGCAACCACACCAGCGGCGCCGGAGGCGACGCTTGACGAGATCGGGACGAGCCGCGCAAGGCCGACATTCGCGGCCGCCCTTCGGCCGTACCTCGCCAGGACGGCCGACGGCGTGTCGAGGGGCTCGTACTTTGAGGTCGCCTTCGGTACAATCCACGCGGTGGTCAGCGACAAGGACACGCCTCGCCTGAACGGCTACGAGCAGTTCTTTGGTTTCACCGAGCCGCCGTTCAGCCTCTCGGCGAACCCCCGTTTCCGCTTCGCGAGCGCGTCGCACGAAGCGGCCCTGTCGCAGGTCACCTACGCCGTGGAGCGCCGCGAGCCGGTGGTGGTCGTCACCGGCGACATCGGCATGGGCAAAACGCTCCTGTGCCGGACGGTGGTCGAACGCCTGCCGCGCAAGACGTTCCTGTCGGTCATCAACGACCCCTTCCTCGATCGCGATGACCTTCTGAAGCGGATGCTTCAGGACGTCGGCGTGATCTCGGCCGCGAACGCAGCCGCCATTGAGTCCAGCCGCGACGATCTGGCTCACGCCCTGGAGAAATTCCTGGCCTCACTGGGGCAGCTGGGAGCGCACGCGGTGGTAATCGTTGACGAAGCCCAGCATGTGCAGCCCGACGTCCTCGAGCAGATCCGCCTCCTGGCGAACGTCCAGGGCGACCGCGGGACCCTGCTCCAGATCGTGCTCGTCGGGCAGCCGGATCTGCAGCAGCTGTTGGCGAGGCCGGAACTGCAGCCGCTTCGGCAGCGCGTGACGCGGTTCGTCAGCCTGAACGCGCTGACCGACGAGGAGGTGCGGCAGTACGTCTCACACCGCCTGGTGGTGGCGCGTCAGACACCGACTGACTCTCCGATGCCGGGCGCGCACGATCTGGCCCGCGCGATCGCCGAATGGGACGAATCGAGCCGCCCGGTCACCTTCACCGACGACGCACTCGAGGCCGTGTCGCGGCTCTCGCACGGGGTGCCGCGGTTGGTCAATCTGCTGTGTGACCGCGGGCTGGAAACGGCGTACGCAGCCCGGTCGAGAAGGGTGGATGCGGCGGGAATCAACACTGCCGCCGTCTTGCTGCAGCTGCCGCACGACAGTCATCGGTCCGCCGAGCATGGGGACCAACCAGGCGTTTTGCGGCACCGGCGATACGTGCAGGTCGCCGCTGCCGCGGCGCTCCTTGGCGCAATCATCTGGGTGAGCGGTCGTCGGCTGGAAACGGTGAGGCGCCCTGAGCGGATCGATCCCGCAACACCTGTGTCACTCCCCGTCGTTCAACCAGACGCTCGAGCGTCCGCCGCTGTCGCGGCTATGCCCGCACCTGTCGAGCCCGCGATCAACGAAGCCGTGCGTCATCAGGACGCACCGATTGAATCGGCCGGTGACGGGTTCGAAATCGTCGTCGCCTCGTTCCGGACAGAAGCGCGTGCCAACGACGTCGCGACCCAGATTGCGGCGCTCGGCCAGCCCGTTCACCAACGGTCCCTCGGCGGCTGGCAGCAGGTCGTCGCCGGTCCGTTCGTGGCGAGAACGGCTGCCGACCAGGCGCAGCGGCTGCTGGATCGCCAAGGATTCACCGGAACCCGGATCGTCCGCCAAACACGCTGACCGCACTGAGCTGCGCCGTTAGGTGCCGCCGGCGGTCGCAGCGTGTCCCGTTCGCCAGCCGCCACGGCAGTTCTTCTACGTGTCAGGCAACTCGGCCCCCTGTGGCTCCGGCAACCAGCTGCTGGCGACAAGCGCGATGACGAACGCACTCAACCCGACGAGGCCGGCGGCGACAGCGAGTCGAGCGGACGCCGAGCTGCCCGGCATCATCGCCGTCAACTCCGCGGTCACGAGCGCGCCGCCGGTCCCGACCATGCGGCCTCCGATGTTGGCGGCAAAGCTCTCGCCCGTCCCGCGGAGATGTGTCGGATACACACGCGGCAGGTAGTTGCCCCAGAAGCTGAATTGTCCGACGGTGACGAAGCCGGCGACGAACGTGCCGATCTCGACCAGGCGCAACCCGCGGAATGCGGCGACGAAGAAGACGAGCGGCATGACCGCGAGTCCCGGCACGAGGAACATCCGTATCAGCCGGCGTCGGCTCACCACGCGCACGGCGAGCACCGCGAGCGCAATCCGGCCGGCGAGTCCGCCGAGTTCTTGCAACAGTTGCACCGTTCCGACCGTCTGCTCCTGCGCCGTCCGCGTCATCGTCCGCACCTCGGGCAGGCCAGGCACGACGCGCGGCACCTGCAGATTTGCGCCGAACGATGCCGCGTAGCCGCAGGCCACCATGATGGCGGTGATGCCGGTCACGCGGCGGAGGCGCGGGCCGAGGATGTCTCCTATCGCCGGGCGCTGCAGCGTGCCGGCGCGTCGCTTTTCCCGCCACACGGGCGATTCCGGCAGAAACGGCCGCACGATCAGCAGCGGGATGGCGGGAACGAGCCCCGAGAGCGCCATGTACCGCCAGGCCTCATGGCCGCCGCGGATCGGCGGCAGCGCCGCCGCCACCGTGACGATGACATAGTACGTGCCGCTGACCATGAGGCCGCCGAGCGAGCCGCACGCCTGCGTGTAGCCGAGCACACGCTCGCGTTCGATCGGATCGGGAAAGAGTTCGGCGAGCCAGGCGACGGCCGCGACAAACTCGACGCACACGCCGACGAAGGTCGCACATCTGAATAGCAGCCAGGTGGCGACCGACGACGCGTAGGCGGAGGCGCAGGCGGAGACGCCGTAGAGGAGAATGCTCCAGACCAGCACACGGCGCCGGCCCAGGCGATCGGTCAAGTACCCGCCCAGCATCCCGAAGATGCCGCCGGCGATCGCCGGCAGATAAAAGAGCAGGCCGACCCACCGCTCGAACTCCGCGCTGCCCGGCGGCGCCGTCGAGAGATCGAGAAGCGCCGGCCGGACGATGAGGGGCACCATCAGGAGCTCGTAGGTATCGAACGCGAACCCGATGGCGGCTACACCGCAGATCAGCCAACGCACGCGGCGATTATGTAACATGGCCCTGCTATGCGACGGATCGACGTCTTCAATCATTTCTTTCCCGACGCGTACTACCGCAAAAT
>JBPYEE010000475.1:0-10465 GCA_051985095.1 Vicinamibacterales bacterium
GATTTTCCACCTCCTGAGCGAGGGCGCGCTCCGTGGCGGGCACGCAGGGACGGACCGCCACGAAAGTGGCCAGCTGCGGATCGTTGCGAAGGATGGCGCGAGCGACGCGGCTGCCGGTCAACCGCTCATGCGTTTCAATCAAATCCCGGACGAGCTTGTGCTCGGCCGGCGACAGCGGTTCGAGCGCGACGGCGCGCGGATCCACGCGGGCCGCCAGCGTCCGGCGGCGATCGAAGACGAACACCGTGCCGCCCGTCAGGCCCGCGGCAAGATTGCGGCCTACGGCGCCGAGAATGACGACCGTGCCGCCGGTCATGTACTCGCAGGCATGATCGCCCGCGCCTTCGATGACCGCCGTGGCGCCGCTGTTCCGGACGGCGAACCGCTCGCCGACCGTGCCGGCCACGAAGACACGCCCTCCCGTCGCGCCGTATAACGCGGCGTTGCCGGCGAGCACCTGTCGGGCCCGCCCGCGCTCGCGGGCGGCCGGGGCGACGACAATCTCCCCTCCGTGCATCCCCTTCGCGAGGCCGTCGTTCGCGTCGCCGATCAGCGAGATCCGCATGCCTGGCAGCAAGAACGCGCCAAAGCTCTGCCCGGCGCTGCCGGTCATCGAGCACTGGACGGATCCATCGGGCAACCCGGCATCGCCGTACCGCGCGGCGATCGCCCCCGCGATATCCGATCCGAACGCACGGTCGGTGTTCGAGACGGGGCCCGACTTCACGATGGGAAACGCAAAGGCGGGTACCGCTGCCGGATCCGGCGCCACCCGCGCCGGGTGTGGCGCCGCGAGCGGGCCAGACCGGTCCACCTGGAGCAAGGGCGTGAGGTCGAGGCACGTCTTCACATCGGGACGCTGCCGCAGAAGATCGGTGCGACCCACCAGTTCCCCGAGCGTTCTCAGCCCGAGCGAGGCGAGGATCTGCCGCACCTCGCCGGCGACGAGGCGCAGGTAGCCGATGAGCATCTCGGGCGTTCCCGCGAAATCCGCGCGAAGGTCGTCTCGCTGCGTCGCGATGCCCACCGGGCACGTATTCAGGTGACACTGGCGCGCCATGACGCAGCCGATCGCCACGAGCGCCGCGGTGCCGAACCCGTATTCGTCGGCGCCGAGCGCCGCCGCGATCGCGATGTCCCGGCCGGTCTTCAACCCGCCGTCGGTCTGCAGCACGACGCGCGCCCGCAGCCCGCTTCGCGTCAGGGCCGCGCGCGCCTCGGCGAGGCCGAGTTCCCACGGCATGCCGGCGTGCTTGATCGATCCGCGGGGCGACGCGCCGGTCCCCCCGTCGTGCCCGCTGATCTGAATCGCATCGGCGCCGGCTTTCGCGACGCCACTGGCGATGACGCCGATGCCGGCCGACGCCACCAGTTTGACGTTGATCCGCGCAGCCGGATGGAACGTCCGCAGATCGAAAATCAGCTGCGCAAGATCTTCGATGCTGTAGATGTCGTGGTGGACCGGCGGCGAGATCAGCGTCGTGCCTGGTTGCGCATGCCGCAACCGCGCGATGTGGGACACGACTTTGATCGCGGGGAGCTGGCCCCCCTCGCCCGGCTTCGATCCCTGCGCGATCTTGATTTGCAGCTCGTCGGCGGATCGCAGGTACGCCGGCGTGACGCCGAACCGGGCCGATGCGACCTGTTTCGTGCGGCTGCCCGACCAGTCGCCGCTCGAGGGCCGTTCAAATCGGTCCGGTTCCTCGCCACCTTCGCCGCTGTTGCTGCGCGCGCCGATCCGGTTCATCGCGAGCGCGATCATGCGATGCGCCTCTGGCGACAAGGCGCCCACCGACATCGCGGACGCAAAGAAACGGCGGCAGATGGCGTCGACAGCCTCCACGCCCTCGAGCGGCACGTCGGTGCGGGGCACGAACTCCAGCAGGTCGCGCACCGCCGCCGGCGGCCGGCCGTAGACGTGCGCCTTGAACGTCTCGTAGGACTCCTCGTCGCGCGCGCGCTGCAGGTGGCGAACGACCAGAGGGTTGGTCGCATGGTATTCGCCGTCGCGACGATAGCGATGCAGGCCCGGGTACGACAACAGCGGAGCGCTCACCGCAACCGCCTGACGATGGCGTTCGACGATCGTCGCGGCGATCGCATCGAGCGTGGCGCCGCCGATCGGAGAGGCGGTGCCCGGAAAGAATCTGTCGACGATCGAGGCATCGAGACCGATGACCTCGAACAGCTGGGCGCCGCAATAGCCGCTGAAGGTGCAGACGCCCATCTTCGACATGATCGTCAGCAGCCCGCGCTCGAGGGCGAGACGATACCGGGCCTCGGCCACCCGGCACCCCGTCGGATCAGGCTCGGCGACGGCGGCCACCGTGTCGTAGCCGAGCGACGGACACACCGCCGACGCGCCATACGCGCAAATGACCGCGATCTGGTGCGCATCGCGCGCATCACCGGTGTCGGCGACCAGGGAGGTGCGCATGCGCAGGCCGCGTCCCACCAGCGCGTCATGGACGGCGGCGGTAGCCAGGACGGCAGGAATCGCGGCATGGGTGGCGTCAAGGCCGCGGTCGCTGAGCACGAGGAGCGCGCTCCCGCGCTCGACCGCGGCGCACGCCTCGGTGACGAGGGCGTCGAGCCGGCCCGCGAGCGCCGACGGGCCGCCGGCGGTGGGAAAAATCGTCGCCAGCGTCGTCGGCGCCAACGGCGCCGTCTGCTGTAATTGCGCCAGTTGCGCGGCCGTGATGACGGGCGACCGGAGCGCGATTCGCGGCGGACGCGCCGCCGCTTCGTCGAGATAGGGGCCCTGCCCACCGATGAGCGTCGTCAGCGACATGACCGACGACTCGCGATACGGGTCGACCGGCGGGTTGGTCACCTGGGCGAACCGCTGACGGAAGTAATCGGTAAACAGCCGCGGCCGCGCCGAGAGCACCGCCGGCGGCGTGTCGTCGCCCATCGATCCGACGGCTTCGTGGGCGTCCGCGACCATCGGCTTCAGGATGAGCTCGATCTCTTCGCGGGTGCATCCGCTGGCGATTTGGCGGGCGACGAGCGGGAGTGGGGCGACACCAGGATTCGCGGGGGCCGCCGTCGAGGATCCGACCGGTGGCAGCGGTTGAACCGTCCGGTCGACAAGTTGCCGGTACCGGCGTTTGAAGGCGAGGCGCCGGCGGATCTGCTCGGTCGTGAACATCCGGTGTCGATCGAGGTCCACGAGCAGCATGTCGCCGGGACCGAGGCGCCCCCGCGAGACGATCTCGTGCTCGTCGGCCGGCAAGATCCCGACTTCCGACGCGAGCGCCACGAGGCCGTCGGCGGTGGTCACGAAACGGGCGGGGCGAAAGCCGTTGCGGTCGAGCGCGGCACCCACGAAGCGGCCGTCGGCGAACACGAGCGCCGAGGGCCCGTCCCACGGTTCGGTCACGAGGGACTGAAACTCGTAGAACGCGCGCACGTCGGGCGGCATGTCCCGATCGCGGTCCCACGCGGGCGGCACGAGCCGCCCGATCGCGTGTGCCAGGGCATACCCTTCGTGCCGCAGCAGTTCGACGGCGTCGTCCAGCGTGCGCGAATCCGATCCGGTCACCGAAATCGGGTCGACGTCGCGGTACCGATCGATCGACGTGGCATCCGCCGCGCGCGCGCGCATCCAGCGGCGGTTGCCGGCGATCGTGTTGATCTCGCCATTGTGCGCGAGCGTTCGAAATGGCTGGGCGAGCGCCCAGTCGGCCGAGGTGTTGGTGCTGAATCGCTGGTGGAACGTGACAAACGACGAGGCGAAGCGCGGATTCGCCAGATCCGGGTAGAACACGGCGAGCGTCTCGGGGGTCACCAGCGCCTTGTACACGACCGTCCGCGTGGACAGCGAGGCGACGACCACGCCGACGCGCGCCTCACGCGCGGCGCGCTCGATTTGAAGCCGCAACCGATACACCATCGGTTCGGAGCGCCTCCGGCCATGGTCGAGCGCCACGACGGCCTGCAGGACGACCGGCGTGGACGGCCGCTGCGCCGGCAGGACCACCGACGCGTCGGTCGGCACGCGACGCCAGACAAGGTCGAGCGTACCGGCCCGCCGACATTCGCGCTCGACGATCGCCTGCGCGGCTTCGACGTCCTCTTCGGCCACGAACATCATGCCGAGCGCATGGCTCCGGCCCGGCGGGACGGCGACCGCCGATTTCAACAGCGCCCACGGAATCGCGGTGAGGACGCCGCAGCCGTCCACCGCACCGAGCGCGGCGGAGGCGCCGCGGTGGGTCAACCGGCGCAGGGCGTGCAGGCCGGCCGCGACGACGTGGTGCGCGGCGACGCCGTCGAGCCGCGCAATGAACCCGACGCCGCAGGCGTCGTGACCGTCGTCGGCGTGAAACACGCCCCGTTTATGCCCGATCGCCGACGATAAGGAAAATAGAACTTTCTAATGCGATTCATATCTGTGACGCATGGGTCGGCAATGCTGCGGTATCATCCCACCCATGCCATGCCGTCATCGATACACGTTGATCGCGCTCGCCGGCGTCGTCTCGGCCTGCGGCGGATCGAACCCCGAGCCGCCCCGTGCGGCTGCCAGCGCGGCGCCCCCCGCCGCGGCGACTCCGGCGCCGCCGCCGCGCCTCCGCGTCTATGTCACCAACGAATGGTCCGGCGATCTGACGGTCATCAACGGCGACACGCAGACGGTGATCGGCACCTACAAGCTCGGCAAACGGCCGCGTGGCATTCAAGTGAGCCCCGACGGCAAATCCCTGTACGTCGCGCTCAGCGGGTCGCCGCCGGCGCCTCCCGGCGTCGATGAGCGCAAGCTGCCGCCGCCGGATCGGGCGGCGGACGGTATCGGCGAGATCGATGCCGACACGTATCAGGTCAAGCGGATCATCCACGCCGGCAACGATCCCGAGCAACTCGCGATCAGCGCCGACGGCACGCGGCTGTACGTCGCGAACGAAGACGCCGCCCAAGCCAGCATCGTCGACGTCGCGAGCGGCGCCGTCACCGCCACCGTCAAGATCGGAGAGGAGCCGGAAGGAGTGAAGAGCCGGCCGGACGGCAAGGTCGTCTACGTGACGAGCGAGTCCGATGGGGCGATTTTCGCGATTGACACCGGCACCAACAAACTCATCAAACGGATTCCAGTCGGGCACCGGCCGCGCGGCATCGGCTTCCTCCCCGACGGGTCGCGCGCCTACATCACGCTTGAAAACGATGGCGCGCTCGCGCTGCTCGACGCGCGGCAGCACAGATTCATCAAATTGATCCCGCTGAAAGGCGAAGGGCGGACGCCCAAACCGCGGCCGATGGGCATCGCCGTTCACCCCGACGGCTCGACGATTTACGTGACCACCGGGTCGTTCGGCAAGCTGTTCTTCCTGGACCCGAAGACGAACCAGACCACGGGTGATCTCGAGGTGGGCCAGCGCCCGTGGGGAGTCGCCCTGATGCCGGACAACAAGACGCTCTACACCGCGAATGGTCCGTCAAACGACGTGTCAATCGTGGATCTGACGACGAAGACCGTGATCAAACGGATTCCCGCGGGCGACCGCCCCTGGGGCGTGGCCATCATCAGCCGGTAACCGTCGCCGCGCCTACGGCAGATCGAGGTGCAGCTCGGCGCCAAACAGCATCGTTCGATCGTTGTCGAGCGCTGCGTACTTCATCAGGACGCGGAGGTCCTTCTGGACGCGGCCGCTGAAGGCCGGCCGGCCGTTCACGGTGACGGTCACCGGCTTGCTGAAGTCGAACTGGTCGGGCGAGAGCAACAGCGTAAACGCCGCGACGCCGCGCGTCGACGCGCGGACGGTGTTGCCGCTGCGCACGAGATCGACCCGGCCGGACGGCTGCGAGCGATCGAACAGCTGCCTGGGCGGCAGCGTCACGAGCTGCGGTTCGTAGACGCCCTCGATCTCCACCGGTTCGTTGTTGCGCGCGACGAGGAACGAGATCCTGGTGCCCGGCGCAACGTCGGCAAGGACATCGGCGATGTCGGTGCCGACCGGCAGTGTCGCGTCGTTCAGGTGCATCATCACGTCGCCCGTGCGCAGGCCCAGCTTCTCGGCGTTGGATCCGGGCACAATGCGGTTGATCCGCGCGCCGATCGCCCGCACGCCGAAATCCGGGGTCGGCGGTCCGGAGTAGTCATTCAAGTCCGGCAACGTCGCCGCTTCATCACGCGGATGACCGAGCTTGTCGATGACGAGCCAATGCGCGCGATTGTGGCGCTTGACGTCCGCGGTCTCCCACGTCAACGAGTCGGGCAGGGGACTGCGGGGATGCGCCTGCACGAACGCCTCGTATTCCTCCTTCACCTGCGGCCACCACGACGTGTTGTGGCCGGCGTCCTGCGGGCGGTAGTCGAGCACCACGCCGCCGCGCCGATAGTGCTCGATGTAGGGGTCGACGATGCGCGTCGGATACAACGGATCGCGCATCCCGTTGACGATGAAAAATGGCTTGTCGCGGAAGTTGTTGGGAAAGAGGGGCCCGTCGATCTCCAGATCACCGGCAGTGAGGACCATCATGAACCCGTTCAACGGCAGGAAGGCCGCAAACGGCGTCGTGTCGCGCATCGCCACGTAATACGCGCCGGTGCCGCCGTCCGACACGCCGGACAGCACCACGCGGTTTTCGTCGACGTTGTAGTCGCGTTTGGTCCGATCGAGAATGGCCCGGAGGTTGGACAGCTGATCGTCGGTCCACCAGGCGGCCGCGTCCCAGGCAAACGGCACGATGTAGATCTGTTCCGCGCCGCCCAGCGCGCCGATACCGCCTGCCGTCGGCGGCGGCACGTTCGTGTGGCGCATCATCACGCCGCCGTGGAGCTGTACACGAACCTGATATCTTCGGGCGGGGTCATAATGGTCAGGGATTGTCAGCGTGTAGAAATGGTTCGCCTGCGACAAACGGACGAGACCGCTCGTCTGCGGCGCGTAGCGGCGACCCTCCTTGAGCCGATGGTAGGCCGCGTCGAACGAAACGCCGGCGCGCAGGACATCGACGGTGCGATCCGCGGCCTCCGTCACCGTCGCCGCGGCAAAAAACTGGTCAAAGGCGGCGTCGGCTCGGGGTGGCTGAGCCGCGACCGCGGCCGACAGGCAGAGACAAATCGCGACGATGATCGGTCGACGCATGCGGGGTGTATAACATAGGTTTCATGCGATCAGCTGTTCTGTTGACGCTCGTCGCGCTGGCGTTCGGTGCGGTCGCGACCCCGATCGCCCAGAAATCCGCCCAATCCCCGGCGCCCAGGAAGGAGCCGTTGCCGCCCCTCTCCTACGTCTGTCCGATGACGGGCGACGAAGACGTGATCGACGACAAGCCGGGCAAGTGTCCCAAATGTGGCATGACGCTCGTGCCGATTCGGCTCGTGTCGGTGTGGACCTGCGCGCAGCAGCCCGGACTGGTGACGAAAACGCAGCCGGGCAAGTGCCCCGTCGACGGCCAGCCGCTCGTGCAGATGACGATGGCCGAGTCGTGGACGTGCCCGGGCAGCACGACCGAATCGACGCAGCCCGGCACGTGCGCGGATGGCTCCGCCATGAAGGCGCAGTACAAACTGCGGCCGCACGGCAATCACAATCCGCAGCACGGCGGCCAGTTTTTCATGGCGCCCGACAACTGGCATCACCTCGAAGGAACCTACCCGCAGGCCGGCGTCTTCCGCATGTATCTGTACGACGACTACACGAAACCGTTGCCTCGCGCCCAGCAACGCGAGGTCACCGGAGCGGTCGCCGTCGGCGGCAAATCGTATCCGCTCGCGCCCGCGGCCAACGGACGCTATCTCGAAGCAAAGATCAACACCACGCTGCCGGCCGTGTTACAGGCGAAGCTGACGTTCAAGCCCGGTGGGACGGCGAACGTCTTCGATTTCAACTTCGACAAGTATTCGAAGGACGCGGCGGCCGCGCCGACGCTGACGAAGGCCGCACCGGTGGTGACGCCACCGGCCTCCCCGCCGCCGCCCACGCCCAGCGTGGCGTCAGCCGCGCCGATGCCATCCAGTGCGGCGTCTTCGAGCCCCGCGTTGTCGGCTGCAGCGCCCTCGACAAGCGGCGTCGATCCGGCGCTCATCCCGTTGCCGGTGCCCGATACCGTGCCCGAGATGCTCGACCAGCTGCGCGCGCGGACCGGTCAAATCGGCGCGCTGATTGACAAAGGGTTGTTTGCGGACGTCTATGTGCCGGCCTTTCAGGCCAAGGACGTGGCGCTCGCGCTCGAAGTGCACGAGAAGGAGTTGCCCCTCGAGAAGCAACGCGTCGCCGAGCCGGCGATCGCCAAGCTTGTGCGCGCCGCGTATCTGCTCGACGCCTTCGGCGATCTCGGCAACAAGCAGCAGATCACCGCCGCGTTCGCCGAGTTCACGTCGGCCTCGAAAGACATCCTGTCGGTCTTTCCTCAGGAGTCACGATGACCACTCCGCCGAGCACGCTGACCGCTCAGTGCCGTGTCGCCCGCACGGTGGCCGCGGCCGCGCTCGTGGTTGCCGCGATCGCGGCGGCCGTGGGCCCCACCGAGGCGCATAAGCCGATCACCTCGAAGTACACCTACAACGACGACGTCTTTCCGATTGTGCAGGAGAAGTGCAGCCGGTGCCACGTCGACGGCGGCGTGGCGCCGATGTCGCTGATGACCTACGAGGAAACGTTTCCGTGGGCAGAATCAATCCGCGCCGAGCTCATCGCCTCGCATATGCCGCCGTGGCACGCACTCGACGGGTTTGGCGCGTTCAAGCACGCCAACCTGCTGACGGCGCACGAGCTCGACGTCATCCTGACCTGGGCGACGGGCGGCAATCCGCGCGGCCGGCTCGATCAAACGCTGCCGAAAGTCACGCTGAAGAACGACTGGGCGCTGGGCGCGCCGGACGCAAAGGTCGTGCTCCCGGAATTCACCCTCGCGGCGGACAAGATGGAGGACACGCACGAGTTCTCGATCGCGGCCGGTGTGCAGGAGCCACGGTCGGTCCGCGCCGTCGATCTGCTGCCGGGGACACCGTCGATCGTCCGCAGCGCCGAGATTACGCTGAAGGGCGTCACCGATGAGGCGTTCGGTCCCGAGCGCGTGCTCGCGCGATGGCTGCCGGGACAGGACCCCGAACCGCTCGATCGCGACGGCACCGCGTACCGGCTGCCAGCTGGCGCGGAGCTGACGGTTCGCGTCCATTACAAGAAAACGTGGCAATTCGAGGGCAAGGCGCTCAAAGACACGAGCAGCCTCGGGATTTACTTCGCGCCGCAGCAGGCAACACCGGAGCTGCTGGTCGTGCCGGTCGCACAGCCGCCGGGCGCGACGGCCGCCAACCAGCGGCTGACGTTCGCACAGACGATCGACCGCGACGTCGAGGCTCTCGCGCTCGCCGCCGATCAGGCGCCGGCGAACATTACGCTGCAGGCGCAGGCGATTCTGCCGAACGGAGAGCGGACGCCCCTCATCCGGCTGCTGACCCGCGCGGACTGGACGCGCCGCTACTGGTTCGAGAAGCCGATCACGATGCCGCGCGGTACGAAGATCGAGGTCGTGGCCAATCTCGACGACCCCGACTTGATGTCGGCGGCCTATGGCGGCGCGTCGCCCCCCAAGCCGCCGCAGGCCGCCGTTCCCGTGCGCCTGTCGCTGGACGTGATTCCGGCTCCCGGCAAGGCCGCTACACCTTAACGGCGGACCTGACGTCTCCCCGCGCTAGGCGCCAAGCTGGCGGGCCAGATCGTTGAAGTCCGTCGCGGTGACGTCAACCGATGCATCTGGCTTGAGGTCGGGCTTCCCCGTCGGACCGAACTCACCGGGTCGGGTCACAAAGGCAGTTCGCAAGCCGACGGCCTTTGCGGCGCGCAGATCGCCCAGATGCGCGGCCACCATCATCACCTGCGCCCGCGGTAGATCGAGGAGCGTCGCCGCCGACTCGTACACTTCACGGTCCGGTTTGTAGTGGTGCACCAGCTCGGCACCGAGCACGCAGTCCCAGGGCAGCCCCGCGTGCTTGGCGAGGTCCGTCATCAGCGCGATGTTGCCGTTCGACAGCGGCGCGATCGTGAAGCGCCGCTTCAATCGGGTCAGGCCGGCGGGGGCATCCGGCCAGGGTTCGAGTCGATGCCACGCGTGATTGAGGTCTGCCTTCTCGTCGTCGCTCAGATTCGCGATGCCGAACTCGGTGAGAACCGTTTCGAGCGTCATCCGATGCAAATCGTCCAGCTTCGTCCAGGGCAGTTCGCCGGTCCGAACGCGATTCATGCTCGGGCCGTAGCCGGCGCGCCACTTGTCCGCGAATCGCTCGCCATCGACGGTCAGCCCTTTACGCCGCGCGAGCGCCTGCACGTCGCGCGCGACCGAGGCGCGCCAGTCGACGACCGTTCCGAACACATCGAACACCAGGGCGCGGACCGACGGCGGAGTCTGGCCGTCGGACCGTCGCGCCTTGCCGAACACCATCGCCGTCGCTGCCCCGAGCAGAAAATCGCGGCGAGTCGTCACGGTTTCACGTATTTCTTCAGATCGCGCGGCCCGACTT
>JBPYEE010000476.1:0-11014 GCA_051985095.1 Vicinamibacterales bacterium
TGCCGACGAGGGCTTCCGGTTCGTAGGCTTCGGCGATCCCCGCGACCAGTGTCCGCTGCTCGCTGCCGACATCGACGGTCAATTTCAGCAGCTTCTTGGATTTCTCCACTTTCTCCGCCGTGAGTACCTTCGCCACGCGGAGTTCAATCTTCATGAACTCGTCGATGGTGATGCGGTCAGAGGGCGCCGACCCCTCGCCGACGGCTGTGGCCGGTGCGACGCCGCGGGGCGCGGCGCCCGGGGACGGCTGGTCTGGTGGAAGCGGATTGTCACTCACAACGTTTGTCTCCTTCCGCGGCCAGAGTGGCCCTTCCTGCAGCAGTGTACGCGCGGTGTCGTGTCGCCAGCAGCCGTCGCGATCGAGATGGAGCCCCTCGGCGGGGGCACCGAGACGCCGCAGGATTTCTCGACTCGACGAGGGCATGATCGGTTCGAGCATGACCGCCGCCAGCCGCCCCGCTTCGGCGGCGTCGAACAGCACCTGGGTCAGCCGATCGGCCGATGCGGCATCCTTCGCCAGCGTCCACGGCGCCGTCGCGGCAATGAACTCGTTGGTTGCATCGATGACGCGAAAGGCCGCCGCCGCCCCTTCATGCAGGGCGAAGCGATCCATCGCGCGGCGATAGGCGGCGATGGCCTGCTCGCCGACGCGGGCGAGCCGATCGTTGGTCGACGCCGCGGGCAGCAGCGTGCCGTTCCGGTAGCGCGCCGCCATCGCCGTAATGCGGCTCACCAGGTTACCGAGGTTGTTCGCGAGGTCGGCGTTGTAGCGTTCGTCGAATCGCTCCCACGAAAAGTCGCCGTCGCTGCCAAACACGATCTCTTTCGCGAGGTAGAGGCGCAACGGGTCGTGGCCAAAGCGATCGGCGGCGACCACGGGATCGACAATCGTCCCCAGCGTCTTGCTCATCCGCTGGCCGTTCACGGTCATGAAGCCGTGGCCGAACACCTGCCGCGGCAGCGCGATGTCCGCCGACATCAGCATCGCCGGCCAGATCACGGCGTGAAACCGGGTGATGTCCTTGCCAATCACGTGCAGGCTCGCGGGCCACCATTTTTCGAACAACACCGGATCACCGCCCAGGCCGACCGCCGAGGCGTAGTTGATCAGGGCGTCGAACCAGACGTACACGACGCTCCTGGGATCGAACGGCAGCGGGATGCCCCACGACTGACCGGCGCGGCTGACGGAGATATCGACCAGTCCGCTCTCAATCAGCCGCAGGATTTCGTTGCGGCGGATTTCCGGCTCGAGAAATTCCGGGTGTTGTGAAAAATGATCGAGCAGGCGCTGCTGATATTTCGAGAGGCGGAAGAAGTAGTTCTTTTCGCGAATCCACTCCGGCCTGAGCGTCGGATGGAGCGGACAGTTGCCGTCGACCAGGTCCTTCTCCTGCTTGAATTCCTCGCAGCTGACGCAGTACCAGCCTTCGTAGACGCCTTCGTAGATGTCGCCGGCGTCGAATACGCGCTGGACAAGGGCGGTGACGCCCGCCTTGTGCCGAGGTTCCGTCGTGCGGATGAAATCGTCGAAGGAGATATCGAGCCGCTGCCACGTCCGCCGGAACTCCCGCTCCATCTCGTCGCAGTAGGCGATCGGGTCGAGCCCCTGCTCGAGCGCCTGCCGGTACACGTTCTGCGAGTGCTCGTCGTTCCCCATCAGGAACCGCGTCTCGGCGCCGCGCAACCGCTGATACCGCGCGATGACGTCGGCGCAGACCTTCTCGTACGCCGTCCCGAGGTGCGGCCGGCTGTTGACGTAGTCGATCGCGGTGGTGAGGAAGAAGCGACTCACAAGTGAAAGGCCCGGATGGCGATCGCCTGCACTTCTTTGACCGAGAGCTGATGCTTCGCCGCCAGCGCGGCGCAGTCCTCGAACTCGGGCGCCGCGTTGAGCACGTGGCCGTGTCGCGACGCGACTTTGAACCGGATCGGTCCGATCGGGGTGTCGACGCTCACCTGGGTCCGGTCGAGACACTCGCGATCGACCTCGTAGTGCCGCAACCCAATCGTGGTCGTTTCGCGAAACACGACGTCAGCGATCGCGGCCCGCTTGTCGGGCGGGGCGATCGCGGTCAGCAGCACGCCAGGTCGATTCTTCTTCATCTGCACCGGGACGTAGAACACCTCGAGCGCGCCCGCCGCGTACAACTGATCCATGACCACGCCATAGATCTGGGGATTCATGTCGTCGATCTCGCATTCGACGACGGCGACGCGGTCGCCCGGCGTCGCGCCCGCCTCCTGACCGATCAGGACCCGGAGAACATTCGGCGTCGATGGCTCCTCACGGTCGCCTGCGCCGTAGCCGACCCGCTCGATGGACATCGACGGGATCGGGCCGAATGCCTCCGCAAAGGTCGACACGATCAGCGCACCGGTCGGCGTGACGAGTTCCTTCTGGATCCGGCCGCTGTAGATTGGGGCACCGCCGAGCAGCGTAACGGTCGCCGGTGCGGGCACCGGAAAGTGGCCGTGCGCCGACTGGACCATGCCGCCGCCGACGTTCAGCGGCGACGACACGACGCGCGCCGCCCCCACCCATTCCATCGCAAACGCAACCGCGGCGATGTCGATGACGGAATCGAGGGCACCCACTTCATGCAGATGCACTGTTTCGATCGGCAGGCGGTGCACGGCAGCCTCGGCCTCGGCGAGCCGCCGAAACATCGCCGTGGCGCGATCGCGCGCCGTCGGGCTGAGCGCGGACCCCTCGAGCAGCCGAATGATCTCGTCGACGGTGCGATGCGTGTGCGACGGATGGGCGTCGTGCGCGTGGCCGTCATGCGCGTGGTCGTGCGCACCGCCCTCATGCGAGTGGACCGAAAACTTGGTGGCCGACACGCCGGCGCGGAGCACCCGGTCGACATGGATATGGGCGTCGCCGATCGCGAGACTGCCGAGCGATCGTTTGAGCTCGTCGACCGGCAACCCGGCGTCGATGAGCGCGCCGACCGTCATGTCGCCGGAAATACCAGAGAAGCAATCGAAATACAGGACCCGGCTCACAGTCGTTTGGACTCTCTGACGTTCAGATCCGTTTCAGCGCCGCGCGATCCGTGATCGACAGCATCCATGCCCATCAAGGCGCCCGCGGCCGCCGCGTCAACGCGAGATCGTCGGCGCACCGCGTCGGATCGCCGGAAGGGATGGGTATGGAAAACCATGATGGCCGCCGCGCCGCCCCGGGCCGCGTCGTCAACCTCGCGGTCCGATCACCGCCGTCTGCTGCGAGCCGAGGGCCATCGCAGCCGGATCGGCGAGGCTGATCAACGCCGGCTGCTGGTGACTCTCCCGGCGCCGTCGCGCCACGACGCAACCCTTCTCGCGAGGCCGAGCGCTCGGAGCTAATCCTTCATCTTATCATTCGGCGGCGGCGGCATCAGCGATCGGCGATCCGAAAGCTGCTATGCTCTTTTCATGCCGTCGCCCTGCCGCCGCTGGTTGCCGTGCGTTCTCGTCGCGCTGGCAGCCACGGTTGCGGCATGCGGCGATCCACCCGAGAAGGAAATTCAACAGGCCCAGGGCGCAATCGACGCGGCGCGTGCCGCCGGTGCCGATCAGTATGCGCACGACGAACTCGCGGCCGCCGACAAAGCCCTCAAAGACTCGAACGACGCCGTCAACGACCGTGACTATCGCCTTGCCCTGAATTACGCCCTCGATGCGCGTGAGCACGCGCAGACGGCGGCGAAGCAAGCCAGCGACGGCAAGGCGGCGGCGCGTGCCGACGCCGATCGCGTGCTCCGGGATGCTTCGCAGGCGCTCAGCGAGGCCCGCGTCCGGCTGAAGGCGGCCGAATCGGCGCGCGTCGCGCCCCGCACGCTGAGCGATGCCAGGCGCCTCATCGCGGACGGCGAGGCGACGGTGCAAAAAGCGCGCGCCGCGTATCAGGCGGGGAGTTACGGAGACGTGGCCGAGACGATTGCCGGCACGACCACACGGCTGCTGGCTACGGCGCGTGACCTGGAGGCGGCAGCCGCAGCGGCGCGCCGACGCCGGTCGTGATCCGGCCTGCTCAATCCCGCACCCATCGGCCGTCGAAGAGTATTTCCGCCCAGCCGGTCAGGTAGACGCCGTCATCGCGCCATTCCACGCGCTGCTCGCCGCCAGGCGCGACGACCGTGGCGTCTCGGGAGGCGCCGCCGAAGGACGCCGCAGCGACCAGCGACCCGCACGCGCCCGTGCCAGAGGAGCGCGTCGGCCCCACGCCGCGCTCCCAAATGCGAATGGAGAGGCGATCGGGCGCGTCGACTCTGACGAACTCGACGTTGGTGCCCGCCGAAAACGCGGCGTGGCCGGCCAGCGCCGGCCCGAGCCGGTGAAATCGATCGTCATCCGGCAAGGGTCCCAGGACGAGGCACTGAGGATTGCCCATATCGAGAGCGACGATGTCGATCGACTCCCCAGCCGCCTCGACCGTTTGCCGCCGGATGTCGCGCGGGGCACCCATCGCTGCCCGAAACGTCTGACGCGATCCGGCGACCTCGAGGCGCTCGAGTCGTTTGGGGCCCGCCGTCGTAGTGATGGTCACCCGGGCGTGCGCCTTCGGCTCGTGGCGCAGCAGCAGCGCGGCCAGACCCCGGACGCCGTTGCCGGAGACCTCCGATGGGCTGCCGTCGGCGTTGAACAGCTGCATCGACACGTCGCCAGCGCCCGGGTCGTACACGATCAGCCCGTCAGCGCCCGCGCCGGCATGCCGGTCGCAGAGCTCGCGTGCGAGCGCGTCAAGGGCGATCGTGCGGACGTCGGCATGGGCGACGTACAGGAAGTCGTTGCCGTAGGCGTGGGCCTTCGTGAACTTCACTTCGTGCAGAACGCCAGAAGGTGCCACCCGAAGCGGCGGACGAGGGCGCGCGGGACCGCATTGAACGTGCCCACGAACAGGCCGTTGTACGCCGCGCCCTTCCAGCCGCCGTGCAGGCGGGATTTCACCGGAAACCGCTCGGGGATGATGCTCACCTCGCGAAACCCTGACAGGAGCCGCCGGAACTCGGTGATGCTGAACTTGAGGAGAACGGGCGCGTCATCGTGCTCCAGACCGACCTTCATCAGCTTCGACAAGGCGTTCAGCCACGAAACACGGTTGTAAACCTGGATGATTGCCCGGCCACCGGGTTTCAAGACGCGGCGGCACTCACGCACGAGCTGCGCCGGGTGGACGGTATATTGGACGACGCCGTGCGCGTAGACGACGTCGAAGCGGTCCTCGGCAAACGGCAGCGCTTCCCCGTCGGCGACCTCGAAGCGGCCGCTGAGCCCTTGCTGGTCGAAATTGGCTTTCGCGAGGGCGATCGCGGACGGCGCGATGTCCACCCCGGTGACCTCGGCGCCGCCTTTCGCAAACCGTGCGAGGTCCACCGCGGCGCCACAGCCGATGTCGAGAACCGTTCGTCCGCGGCAACCGTCAAAAGGCACGAGTTCGAGCAAGTGGTGCAGCTTCTCGAAGTGGTACCGGTCAAGGTCGTCAAAAAAGCCGCGCGAGCCGACGGCGTGCGTCGTAATCTGCAAATCGTGGATGTGCTGATCCCAATAGGCGCGGACGTTCGCGGTTGTCCTCACGCATCACACTCTATACGATGTCGCCGATGACTCGGGACGTCGAACGGCTCGCCGATCGGACATACGACGTTCTCATCGTCGGTGGCGGCATCTACGGGCTGGCGATCGCGTACGATGTGGCGCAGCGCGGGCTGTCGGTGGCGCTCGTCGAGCGGGATGACTTCGGCAGTGGCAGCTCGTTCAATCATCACCGCACGATTCACGGCGGCCTGCGGTACCTTCAGCATCTCGAGATTCGCCGCGCGCGCGAGTCGATGCGCGAACGGCGGACGATTGCGCGGGTCGCGCCGCAGGCGGTGCGCCCCCTGCCCTTTGCCGTGCCGCTGTATCGCTCGTTGATGCGCGGCCGGCTGGCGATGCGCGCCGGCTTCCTGCTGGATCGCTTGGTCGCGATGGGGCGCAACCACGGCGTCGCCCCCTCGCATCGACTGCCGGCGGGGCGGATCGTCTCCCGTGCCACCGCCATCGAGCGCTATCCCGGGCTGCGGCGGCAGGGCCTGACCGGCGCGGCGGTGTTTTACGACTACGTGACGCTCGAGGCCGATCGCCTGACCTTCGCCTTCGGAATTGCGGCCGTCGAGCATGGCGCCGGCCTCGCCAACCATGCCGAGGCGACGGCCCTCCTGACCAACGGACCCCGTGTCACCGGTGCGCGCGTCGCCGATCGCATCACGGGACGCGTCGCCGACATTCACGCGCGGTTGACGGTGAACGCGACAGGTGCCGCCGTCGACCGGCTGCTGACGCCGTTAGGCATCCGTTCGGGCATTCCGATGTTGAAAGCGATGAACCTCGTGACCAGCCGCGACGCGGGTGAGGAAGCGCTCGGCGGCCGCACGCGGTCCGGTCGCAACCTCTTCCTCGTGCCGTGGCGTGAGCGGGCCCTGTTCGGCACGTGGGAATCGCCGCACGTCTGCGATCCGGGCGACCTGCAGGTCGCCGAGGCTGAGGTCGCCGCCTTCATCGTCGAACTGAATGAAGCTTTCCCGTCGCTGGACCTCACACTGGCAGACGTGACACTGGTCCACCACGGGGTCGTCCCCGCTTCGACGCACGGCAGCCGGGTGTCGCTGGAGGGTCGCAATCTGATCCAGGACCACGCCTCCCAGGGCGTCGACGGTCTGATGAGCGTGGTTGGCACCAAGTACACGACGGCGCGAGCCGTTGCCGAACGCGCGACCGATCGTGCGCTCGTCAAACTGCGCCACGGGCGGATTCCCTGCCGGACCGCTTCGATGCCGCTGCCCGGCGGTGGCTTGCGCGACATCGGTCTGGCAATCGCCGACGCCCGCCGCGACCATGACGCGGGACTTCCGGCTGACACGATTCCGCATCTGATTGCGGCGTACGGGTCTCGCTACCGCGACGTCCTGGAGCTGGCCGGTCAGCGCCTCGACTTGCGGGCGCGCGTTGCCGCCGAATCCCCGGTGATCGGCGCGGAACTCGTATGGGCCGCGCGCAAAGAGATGGCGGTCACACTGGGGGATGCCGTCATCCGGCGAACGCCTCTCGGCGCGCTGGGGTATCCGGGCGACGCCGCGCTTGTCCGCGCCGTGGCTCTCGTCGGCGACGAGCTCAACTGGACCGAGGATCGGCGGCGGGCCGAAGTCGATGACGTCCGACGCTTCTACGGCAGCGTGAACGCGTTGAAGACATAGGTAAAACCGGTTGTAAATCCAATGATTGGATCGAGCGTCGTCAACCCTACGTAGACGGCGCCGTCCAGACGGAGCGCGCCGCGCGTATATCGACCGCCGAGTTTCAGCAGGCTCCGGCTTTCGGTTCCGGGGAACGGCGGGCCGCCGCGGACTGACGCCCGGCCGTAGATTTCGCCGACGACTTCCGCCTCCTGCGTCAGCGCCCGCGCGAACGAGAAGCCGTACGTCAACACATCGTTCTGACGGTTCCCGATCGTCGGATCGGGCAGGATCCCGATCCCGACGTTGGCGACGAGGCGAACCGACTCCACCGTTTTGGCGCCAAGCAGCGAGGCATAAAAGTTGGTGGTGCCGAGACCCAGCCCGGTTTCGGGCGACGAGGTGGGGAGTTCGGTGGCGACGCGGAACCCAATCGACGGTCGGCCCGCCGATTCCGAGACCAGGCGGATCTTCGTCGCGATGATCGTGTCCTCGAGATCGTGGGTCGACTCGCCGGTGGCGGTGACCAGTGGCGCGAGCGGCGCGTGGGGATTGCTGCTCGTGATGTTCAACAGATCGTGTCCCCCATCGATCTGGAACTCGGCGATTGAGCTGATGCCGATGCTGACGCCGAGCGTCGGGAGGCGCCAGAGGTCGCCCTTCAGACCGGAGGCCGGGTAGGTAATCGCATGGGCGCCATCCACTCCGCCTTCGATGAGCACGCGGCCCGCGCCGATCGGTTCCGGGTCTTGGGTCAGGAGCGGCCGTTGCTGGGCCAAGGCCGGTCGGGTCAGCGCCACCAGGGCCACGAGCGCGACGGCTGCGCGGGTCATCAAAAGCGTCTCCTGCTGTCCAGTAGGACGGTCACCGGTCCGTCATTGACGAGCGCGACCTGCATCTGCGCCTGAAATACACCGGTCTCGACGTGGAGGCCCGTCTGGCGCAGCGCCAGGACCACCGACTCGTACAGCGGCTTCGCGATTTCGGGAGGCGCCGCCGCGTCGAACGCAGGCCGCCGCCCCTTCCGGCAGTCGGCGGTCAGCGTGAATTGAGAGATGACCAGGACGCGGCCGCCGACCTCCTGGACGGATCGATCGAACTGGCGGGTTTCCCCGTCACCGAACAGCCGCAGCTCCTGAATTTTTCGCGCAATGTACGCCACGTCCTCCGGGCCATCGCCGCGCTCGACGCCGACGAGCACCATCACCCCGGCGTCGATCGCTGCTGTATGGGTGCCGGCGGTCACTGAGGCGGCTGAGACGCGCTGGATAACAGCTCGCACGGAGGGTCACTGCGCACTCAAGAGCGACCGTCGTCTCAGGTCGGCTGGCGGGTTCAGACGCGTGTCGAGCAGGTGACGCGGTGCCACGTTGCCCAGCGCCTTCAGCATCGAGTTTTTGACGCCTGGGTGCTCGCGCTCGAGCTCCATCATCAGGCGCTTCATTCGCTGCCGCTCGAGGCTGAGATCCCCGCACGCCGGACAACAGCACCCGATGATCGGCAGGCCGCGCTCTTTCGTGTACGCGCGCGCTTCGTCTTCGCCCACGTACACAAGGGGACGAATCACGACGTGCGCGCCGTCATCGGAGACCAGCTTGGCGGGCATTGCCTTGAGCGCGCCGGCGAAGAACAAGTTCAGCAGCAGTGTTTCGATGAAGTCGTCGGCGTGGTGGCCGAGGGCGATCTTCGTCGCGCCGACCTCCTTCGCGATTCGGTAGAGCACGCCGCGCCGCAGCCTCGCGCAGAGCGAACATGGCGTGGCTCCCTCGTCCAGGATGTCGTCGATCGTCTGGCCGATCCCGGTGTGTTCGATGCGGTAGTCCCAGCCGTTGGCCGCACAGGTCTTTGCGATCAGATCGTGCTTGTATTCCTTGTAGCCCGAATCGACGTTGACTGCGATGAGCGAGAACGCGATCGGCGCCCGCGGGCGGAGCACGTCGAGGATCTGCAGGAGCGCCCAGCTGTCCTTGCCGCCCGACAGGCCGACCATCACACGGTCGCCGTCTTCGAGCATCGCGAAATCAACCAGCGCCCTGGTCGTCTTCTTCGCGAGCCGTGCTTCGAGGTCGCTCGTGTACGCCATTACGCATCAGCCGCGCGGGCCATCCGTCCACGGCGCGCCGCCGGCAATCCGGGGGACCAGATGCACATCGCTGTCGGAGCGAAGCGTCTGGTATCCGGGATCCTGGTAGATCTCGCCATCGATCGCCACCGCCATCTCGTCGAGGTGATCGGCGATCTGCGGAAACCGGTCGCGCAGCGCGGCCATCAGCTCGGGAATGCGCGGCGCCTCGATGACGATCGACTCGGCCCCGCCGGTGAGCTGGGCCAGCCCGCTCGGCAGGTGAACGGTCGCCATGCTCTACGCGCCAATCGTTACCGGCGCCGCCACGGTGATCTTTTCAAGCACGCGCGCCGGCGAGAGCGGCAATTCCGTGAACCGCACGCCGGTCGCGGCGCGCATCGCGTTTGCCACGGTCGCCAGCGGCGGCACAATCGGTACCTCGCCCACACCGCGGACGCCGTACGGATGCAGCGGGTTGGGGACCTCGATGAGCACTGTGTCGATCATCGGGAGATCTGAGGCGACGGGCATCCGATAGTCGAGGAAACCAGCATTCTCCATCGCGCCGTCCCGGTTGTAGACATATTCCTCGTTGAGGGCCCACCCGATGCCCTGGGCGACGCCGCCCTGCATCTGGCCCTCGACGTAGCTCGGATGGACCGCCTTGCCGACATCCTGGAACGCGGTGTAACGAGCGATCCGGCTGCGGCCGGTTTCCGGATCGACCTCGAGATCGCAGATGTGTCCGCCGAATCCCGGTCCAGCCATCGGGGCGTAGAGCGACGCACGCCCGACAATCGGGCCGCCGGTGTGGGCCATCCGCGCCGCGATGTCGGCAACGCTCAACGGCGCCGCGTCGGCACCGGATTTCCCCTCTTTTGCCCCCGTCGGCGGAATCACGTGGCCGTCCCGCCAGGCCACGGCGCCCGGCTCGACATTCCAAATCTTCGCTGCACGGGCTTTCACCTGCTCCCGTACGTCTTCGGCGGCGCGGATGACCGCGAGGCCCGTTGCGTAGCAAACGCGGCTGCCGCCGGTCACGTCGGTAAACGCCGCGCTGTCGGTGTCACCCACCCCGGGCCGGACGCGATCGACCGGAATGCCAAGCTCCTCGGCGACCATCATCGCCTGCGCTGCGCGAGTGCCGCCGATGTCCGGATTGCCGGTGAGTACCGCGGCGCTGCCGTCCCCATTTACCGTGACGGTCGCGCTCGAATTCATGCCGGCGTTGAACCAGAACCCCAGCGCGAACCCGCGTCCCTGACGCGGGCCGAGCGGTGCGGCCCAGTGCGGGTGATTGCGGGCCGTTTCGAGCAGCCGTTTGAGGCCAATCGGGCCGTATTTCGGACCGTAGGGAGCCGGATCGCCTTCATCGTTCGCGTTGCGCAGACGCAGGTCGATGGGATCGATCTTCAGCTCGCGCGCGATTTCGTCGACGACCGATTCGACCGCGAACGATGCCATGGGCGATCCCGGCGCGCGGTACGCGGCCACCTTGGGTTTGTTGACCAGCACGTCATGGAATTCGATGAAGAAGTTGGGGATCTTGTACGGCGCGAGTGCGCACATCGCCCCGGCGCCGACCGGCGATCCGCGAAAGGCGCCGGCCTCATACCAGAGCGACGCGCGCGCCGCGACAAGGGTGCCGTCGCGCGTGGCGCCGAGTTTTACGCGGATCTTCGTTCCGGACGTTGGGCCGGTGGCGCGGAAGACCTCATCGCGGCTCATCACCATCTTGACCGGCCGACCG
>JBPYEE010000477.1:0-4330 GCA_051985095.1 Vicinamibacterales bacterium
TACTGACATGGCTGCTCATCGCATCCGCGTCCACGTGCAGTTATGGGGCGCGCGTCTTGTGGGTAAGGGCCGTATCGCGGCGTTGACGTTGGCGGCCGGGTTTTCCATGTACCTGGTCGTAGGCTCCGTTGCCGCGCAGGCGATTGTGCCAGCGCGCGATCCGCGCGCGAGTGACGCGACAGTCGGTACGGCTATCGTCCGTGGAAGGGTCCTGTCAACCGGATCGGATTCCGCGCCCATTCGCGGCGCTCGCGTATCGATCGCCGCTGCCGCACCCGGCGTGATCGAACCAGTGTTTACGGACGTGTCCGGCCGATTCGAATTCACCGGCCTCCCGGCCGGTCGATACACGCTGACCGCCGAGAAACCGGGCTTTGCGCGAACGCATTATGGCGCAACGAACGATCTCAATCCGCCAGGTCCGGTCGATGTCGTCGACGCCGCCGTCGTCGATGGCCTCGAGATCGGCATGCTCACGGGCGCGGCCATTCTTGGCCGCGTCCTCGATGACCTCGGCGAACCCGTCGTGGGCGCGCTCGTGTCCGTAGGCGTTCTGCGCGCCGAGGGAGCCATGACGCATCTGATCAGCGTCTCGCGGCCAGGATTACAGACCGACGATCGCGGGGAGTACCGCGCGGGTGATCTGCCGCCGGGTCGGTACTACGTCAGCGTCAACGGCGCTTCGGAGGGATCGCCGATCGGCGGCGCACCCGCCGAATGGGCGAGAACTGTTGCCTGGAGTCGAACCCTATATTTCGATTCGCCGAGCCTTGCTGGCGCGACGCCAATCGCGCTTGGTACCGGCGAACAGCGCGCAGGCGTTGACTTCGCCCTCGTTCCCACGCGGCCGGCCAAGCTCACCGTGAGCCTCACGGACGCGACAGGCGCTCCCGCGACTGGGCTGGTCAACCTCTTGCTGCCCGGTGACACGCCGGGCAGCCTGCTCGCGAATCGCGGCGTGCCGCTCTCGCCGGCCAACCCGCAGATGACGCCGTCGCTTGAACCCGGCGACTGGGTGGCTGTCGCGCTCGGACGTGCGAGAGCGATCGCACATGTGACGCTGGCAAGCGGCGACGAGGCATCGTTACCGCTCACGCTTGGATCTGGCGCGCGCCTGAGTGGCCGCGTGGTGTTTGAGGGATCCTCGGCACCGCCTGCGCCATCGGGGGTTCGACTGGGCGTTCGCGGCGCCGGTCCCGACGCGACCGTGCCGGCGCCTGGTCTCTCAAGCGGGCCGGTGTTCGTTCAGGCTGATGGGACGTTCGAAATCAATGGAGTGATCGGCACCATCGTGTTGGAAACTGCCTCGCCCGTTCGTGGTTGGGCTCTCCGCGCGGTTCGCTCAGGGGATCGCGACTTGCTCGACGAGCCGCTGACGTTGCACGGGGGCGAGGCGATCAGCGATGTGCAGGTCATCTTCACGGATCAGCTCCCCGAATTCTCCGGGAGAAGCGTGGACCGCGACGGGCGGCCGTCACCGGGCTGCACCGTGGCGATCTTTCCGAGTGACGAGCGCGCGCGCCTCACGGGGCGTCGTGCGCGTCTCGTGCGCTCGGACCAGAACGGGCGGTTCAGCGTCTCCGGGTTACCGAGCGGATCGTATCTGGCCGCCGCGATGGCCGACATCGATGCGGCGGACTGGCTGACGACGGATTCGCTCAGTCGCCTCCGAATCGTCGCCACAGCCGTCTCGCTGGCCGATCGCGAGACGACGACGATTGACCTGGCCTGCACGAGCGGGCGATGAGAGTGCTGCTGTTCGCGGTACTGCTTGGCGTGTCGCTGGTGTCTGCGCAAGCCCCTCAACCCGACACGCCGCCACTGACGAAGCCCACGGTCGCCATTCGGGGACGCGTCCTCACCGCGAGCGGCCGCCCGGCGCGTCGCGCCTCGGTGCGGCTGATGCCGCCGACCGGGGGTGTTCCCTTCCAGGTGTCCGCCGATCTGGAGGGCCGATACGAATTCACAGAGGTCCCGCCAGGGGACTATCGGCTGAGCGCCGGCAAGCCCGGGTACCTGGCGCTCGAGTATGGCCAGCGGCGACCCTTCGAGCATGGAATCGTCCTCACGATCAAGCGCGGCGAAACCCTCGACAAAATCGACATCACATTGCCGGTGAGCGGCGCGATTTCTGGTCGTGTCGTGGACGCCAACGGCGATGCCGTCGAATCCATTGGCGTGCAACTTACGCAATTGGTGTTCGCAGCGAATGGGCGCCGGCTGCTTCCGGTCCAGGGTGTTGCCCGCCGCGTGACGAACGATTTGGGCGAGTACCGGCTGTTCGGCGTGCCGCCAGGCGAATACATCGTCGTGGCGTCCGTCGACGAGGGCCCGGGTGAACGTCCATCTGCCTTGCTGCCGCCCGGATATGCGACCACGTACTTTCCTGGCACACCGAATACGGTTGGTGCGACGGTCGTGCGAGTCGGTATGTCCGAGCAGATCGAAGGCATCGACATTCCGCTCGCCCGAGTCGCGACCGCGCGGATTTCCGGCACGGTCGCAGATTCGGCGGGTCAACCGCTCCGGACCAGGCTGCTGCTGAGCCGCAGCATGCGTTCCGGCGCGGTGGCTGTCGAGCCCTGGACCGTGAGCAGCGACACCGACGGCCAGTTCGAGATCCGCAATGTGCCATCGGGTGACTGGGTCTTGCAGGCGTCCACTGGAGCCGACGTCAATCAAGGACAGGAAGGCGAATTCGTCTCGCGATTCGTCACGATCAACGGAACCGACGTGCCGGACGTCCACCTCCAAACGTCGCTCGGCAGTCGCCTCGAAGGGCGCATCATCTTCGAGGGAAATAGTGCGGAGGACCCCACGCGCGTCACCGTGACGACGCTCCCGTCCGACTTTGATCGTGCGCCGCTTGTCGGTCCGACTGGCCGGGCCACGGGCCAACCAGATGCCACGTTCAGGCTAACTGGATTGAACGGACCGCGCCGGTTGCGGCTCCTTCGCGCGCCCGAGGGGTGGAGCCTGAAGGCCATTCGCGTAAATGGGCTCGATGTCACCGACGAGCCGCTTTCCTTCGGCACGATACGAGAGTCGTTCACCGACGTCGAGGTGGTTCTCACGAACAGAGCCGCCGGCGTCATCGGCCGCGTGACGAACGCGCACGGTGATGCGGCGACGGACTATACCGTCATCGTGTTTGCGACAGATGGCGATCGCTGGTATCAGGGTTCGAGATTCCTCCGTTTCACGCGAGCAAAGACCGACGGCACGTTCGCGATCGCCAATCTCCCGCCGAGTGAGTATTACGTGGCGGCGGTTGATCGTGTGCAGGCCAACGAAGGATTTGGCGAGTGGCAGGATCCCGCGTTCCTCGAATCGATCGTGGCGCAGGCGAACCGCATCACCGTGAACGACGAACAGTCCGTGGCGGTGACGCCACGACTGATCGAGCGCTGAACGTGGCCGCGCCGAATCTCCGACGTTCAAGCGACGTTTGTCAGCTGTCCGACCGGCCACAGAAATTACAACTGAAAACACCGATCTGGCGAGATGGCGGTCGACTCGTCCGACTGAAACCGATCGCTGAGTGGCGGTTAGCAGAACGTCCAGGTCAGCACGCCGTAGGCCACGATTGCCACAGCCCAGAATCGCAGTGCCGAGATCACGATTCGCACCATTGGGTCAGTCTACCGCTCGCCTGGAAGCCCGGCGTTACAATATCGGTGATGCGGCGGGTGGTTGTGTTCGTGCTCGTCGTGTTGGGCGTCCTCGTGCTGTCCTCCGTGCGCCTCTCGAAAGGCGAGGCCCTCCCGACGCCGGCGCATTTGATCTTCTACGTCGGCGCTGCCCCGCGCTAATCCCGTGCGGCTTGCAGGCGGTTCGATTCTTTTCGTCGCAGCTCTGGGAAGCGTCGGGGCCGGCTCCGCTGGGGTGTCTCAGAGCGCTCAGCAGCGTCCGATCTCGATGAACGATTTGACAGTTCCTACAGAACGCTTGCCCGCCGAGTGCACCCTGTCGTCACGAGAGGCTGTGCTCGATGCCACGCGCTTCCAAGGAGGCGAGGACCGTCCGATGATCGCAAACATCCCGGCGAACCCATGGGCCGGCACAGCCCCCTCGACAATCGCATATATCCGTGGGCGTCTGGCTGCGTCGCCACTGCCTCCCGACGGGCCGCACTTGAGTCCCGAGTTGCTCGCAGAGGGCGTGGAGGAGGCGTACGTAGCGGTCTACTCAAACCAGTCTGATCTGACCAAGCCGATAGCGGTTTATGCCTTGCGGTTCGCCGCCACTGCGAGGCCCTTCTATCCACCTGGAACAGCGTCCAATCACCGGTTTGAAATCGGACCAATCAACGGCATCGTCTCCGGGGACG
>JBPYEE010000478.1:0-11936 GCA_051985095.1 Vicinamibacterales bacterium
CCCACCGCGATCTCACCTGGGTTCGAGGCCGGGGCTGGGGCTACGGACCGTTTCCAAACGGCATGCCGACGCGCGAACTGCTGGACGCTGCGGTTTTTGATCGGCCGGCGATCATGCGCTGCTTCGACGGGCACAGCATCTGGGTGAACTCGAAGGCGCTCGCCGCGGCCGGCATCACGGCGACGACCGCCGATCCGCCGAATGGCACGATCGTGCGCGACGCGAAAACGAGCGAGCCAACCGGGCTGCTGAAGGAGTCGCCCGCGATGGCGCTCGTCAATACCGTCGTGCCCAAGCCGACGCGCGCGGAGCAGCGCCGCGCCTTGAAGGCGGCGCTCGATGCGGCGATCAAATACGGCGTCACCAGCTTGACCGACGCTGCTGGAAACCCCGAGGACTTCGAGGTGTACGACGAGCTGCGCCGGTCCGGCGAGCTGCCCGCGCGCGTGTACTACTCCCTGCTGATCACGCCGGGATTCACAGACAAAGATGCGGATCGTTTCGATGCGGTCTGGCGATCGCATCCGGACACGCCGTTCCTGAAGACCGGCATCGTGAAGATGTTCATGGACGGCGTGATCGAGACGAATACCGCGTTCATGCTCGCGCCGTACAGCAACGATCCCTCGACGCGCGGCAAGCCGAATTACAGCGCCGAGGAGTTCGATCGCATCGTGCAAATGATGGATCGCCGCGGCTGGCAGATCATGGTGCACGGGCTTGGCGACGGAGGCGTCCGAATGGTGCTCGACGGATTCGAGAGGGCGGCAGCCGTCAATCCGCTGCCGTCCCGCGGGCGGCGCCACCGTGTCGAGCACATCGAAACGATTGATCTCGCCGACATCCCGCGGTTCGGCAAACTCGGCGTGATTGCTTCGATGCATCCGGGCGGCGGATTCGTTCCGGCCAATCCGCCGCGCTCTTCGGGGACGCCGGGCTTCATGATGGGGGCGTGGGGACGCAACATCGGCCCCGAGCGAGCCGCCCGCGGCGGCATGTGGAAGAGCATCAGCGACGCCGGCGGCCGCGTCGTGTTGGGCAGCGACTGGCCCGTCGCATCGCTCGATGCAATGGCCCGCATCACGAGTATCGTCCATCGCCCGGCGCGGCCCGGTGGAACCGATCAGCGCCTCTCGATGAAGACGGCGATTGACGATTACACGAGCGAGTCGGCGTTCGCGTCCTTTGACGAAAAGAACAAAGGGACATTGCAACCGGGCATGCTCGCCGACATCGTCGTGCTCGCCAGCGATGTGTTCGCGCATCCCCCAGCCACGCGCGACGACATCGCGGTCAAGGTCACGATCCTCGACGGCAAAGCCGTGTTCATGAAGTGACAATGATGAGACGCCATTCCATTTGGTTGACCTGTGCCGTCGCCTCCATCGTCGTTGCGACATCGGTGGCAGGTGAGACGACACCCGACGAGCAGGGAGTGCTGGCGCGGATCGACGTCCAACGGGCGCTGGCGACGATGAAGCAGCTGTCGGAAGACGTCGTGAAGAACCGATCGGGGGCTGGCGTCGGCACGGCCGTGGCTGGGAGCGCGGACGAACAGGCCCTGGCCGATTTCATCGAGCAGCGTATGAAGTCGCTCGGGCTCGACGCGCATCAGGAACGGTTTCCCGTGCGGCATTACGAATACGGTGAGGTGACCCTGACCGCGAATGGACACGCGATCCCGGCGATCAGCCTGCACGCCGCGGGCGGCACCTGGGGGATGCGCGACCGCGTGCCGTATGCCCGTGGCAACGACGGTCCGGCCGGCCACCGGGTGCACGCGCCGCTCGTCGACGGCGGTGAAGGCTTCGACGCGGACTATGTTCGTGCCGGCGACATCAAAGGGAAGGCTGTGCTCGTTCGCCGCGGAAACGGCTGGCCGACGTATCAGTTCATCGACGCGGCGAACCGGGGTGCAGCGGCGCTGCTGATGTACGACTATCCGGGCGGACGCGACGACACGCTGAAGCAAGACAGCATGTGGTACCACGAACAGCTGCCGACCGTGTCGATTCGCAAGTCGGATGCAACGGCGCTCCAGGCGGCGCTTGCGAAGGGACCGGTCGAAATCACGCTCGAGAACCGCATCGATGTCGAGGACGGTCGCTCGCAGAACGTGATTGGCATCGTTCGCGGCACGGAATTCCCCGACGAGTGGATCACGGTCTCGGCGCACCACGATCGATGGTTCAAGGCCGCCGTTGACGACTGCTCCGGCGAGGCGTCGATGCTGGAGCTCGCGCGAGTACTGGCCACTGGCGGTATCAGGCCGCGACGCAGCATGATGTTCATCTCGTTCGGGGCGGAAGAGGCCGGTGTCGCAGCGACCGAAAGCGACTGGCTGGCAGGATCGCAGGCGTTCATCGCCGAGCATCCCGAGATTACGCGTCGGCTCGCGCTCGCCGTGAACATTGACGTCACCGGATGGGGCGGCACCAGGGGCGCGCTGCTCACGACAGCCGACAACGTGGCATTCGAGCGGTCCGTGCTCGCCGACCTTGCCGTTGGCGATCGGGCCGAGGTGCGGCCCATCCTGTCCTCGACGACAGATGCGTGGAATCTGGGTTCCGTTGGAGGCGGCGCTGCAGCGCTGATGACGTGGGTGAGCGAGACGGGCGGCGTGTTCGGAGGACGTTCAACGTTTTCGGCCATCTATCACACCGATCACGACGTGTTCGATCCGACGCTCGTGCCGAACCTCGTAACCGACCTGCGAATCGAGGCCCTAAGCATTCTCCGGCGGGATCGCGCGACGACCTTGCCGATTGACTTTGCGGGAATCGCGTCGTGGGTGGAGGCAGCCCTGAAGGCCGACGCCGCCAAGGCGCCGGGCGTTTCGTTCGACGAGGCCATGGCCGCCGTCGACCGGCTGCGTTCGGAGAGTGCGCGAATCGATCGGCGCTTGGCCAGTGTCAAGACGCCGGCGGCAGCGAAGCCGGTGAATCTGTGGCTGATGCGGACGCGGAAAGATCTCGTGCCGTGGATCATCGGTCGCGGAGTTGGCGGCGTCCGCACGTCGACGTACGCCAACCAGGTGCAGGCGCTCGCCGCAGCGCGAGCCAACGCGGAGAAAGGCGACCGTGCGGCGCTCGAAACCGGATTGGCGCGCCTGCTGGGTGCGGGCGCGCGCGTGTCGCGCGACGTATATCGCGAGCAGCGGCTATATGCGTACACGTCCGGCGACTGGAGCTCGCTCTTCGATCAACGAGGCCGCCAGCCAGGAGCCGACCTGTACGACATCTATCAGCACGTGCGGGAGGGTGGACGCGCCGAGCTGGAGGTCAAGCACCTGGAGGTCTTGGAGGCTGCTGCGCGTGACCACCTGTCGGACGCGCTCTTCCTGATGGCCGGCAAGGTGGACGCTGCGGCGCGCGCGCTCCGCGACACACCGCTACCGTAATCTACCGCTTCGAGAAGACGGCGCGGCCATCGAAGATGGTCACATCCACGCCGGTCGCGTCAGGTGTCTTCGGAGCATGCGCTAAAACGTCCGAGGAGAGGACCACGAGGTCGGCCGCCTTGCCGACCTCGATCGATCCCAGACGATCATCGTCGAACGCTGCCCACGCCGCAGTCTTCGTGTATGCGTCGAGCACCTGTTCGATCGTCAATGATTGATCGGTGCGTGTCAGCGGCACATAAAACGTCGCCGTCGGATCCAGGGCGGCGACGGGCCAATCGCTGCCGAAGATGATCCGGCCGCCGGTCTGAGCGATGCTGGTCCACGGCCACCCCGAAGCATGGCGTTCTCGTCCGATGCTCAGGATGCGTCCGCCGGACGGATTCGGGCTCAGCATCCCGCGCGCGTGCGCGGGTTGCAACGACGCGATCACACCGAGCTTCGCGAACCGGGAAATGTCGGCCGGATCGCTGGCCTCGATGTGCTCGATGCGGTGCCGGCGGCTGCTGGCCGGTTTTGGATTCACGGCTATTGCATGTTCGTACGCGTCGAGCGCCATGCGTACGGCGCGGTCGCCGAGTGCGTGCGTGATGATCTGCCATCCGCGACGATCCATCCGCGCCACGATCGCGTTCAACCGTTCCTGGGTGAAATTCGGAGTGCCGGCTGACGGCGTGTCGAGATATGGCGCGAGCATCGCCGGCGTTCGAGACTCGATCACACCGTCGAGCATGATCTTGATCGCGCCAACCTTGAGGTACGGCGTGTCGGGATACCGCGCTCGAAGCCGCTCGAACGCATCGAGGTCCTCGTCGGTCACGTTCAGCGACGCGGGAAACGAGGAATCGCCGCCGCCCGGCGCCGCCCACAACGCCGAGTAGATGCGTAGCGAGAGATCGCCGTGGCGGCGAGCCTCATCGAACACTTCGATGTCATCCGGACCGCCGATGTTGACGACGGTCGTCACGCCAGCGCGATGTGCGGCATCGATGGCCGCGTGCAGCGTCTGCAACCGCTCCGCGCGTGTCGGTTTAGGCGCCGCGTTCGTGACGAGCCCCTGCGCAGACTCACGAAGGATGCCGGTCGGTTCGCCCGTGCGCGGCTCGCGATCGATGATGCCGTTCGACGGATTGGGTATGTCCTTCGTCACCTTCGCGGCAGCGAGCGCCGCGGTATTCGCCAACGCGCTGTGGACGTCCCCCGACACGATGTATGCCGGTCTGTTGCCGACGAGCGAGTCAAGATCCGCCCTCGTCAGGCGGCCGTATCCGTTCGCTCCGCGAATCCATGCGTTGCCGGCGAGTATCTCGAGTTGCAGCGCCGCGCGAGAACGCACAGATACTCGAAGGGTCTGAAGCACCGAGATATTTCCTGTTTTCCTGAACCTATTCGCACCGCAAGGATCGAATAGGACTGATCCGAGTCGCGCGGATAGCCGGCAGCCATACTGCAACCAGGGCCACACCGAACAGAACGGTTGGTGCGACAAGGAACACGAATGGATCCCGTGGCTGCACTCGAAACAACATACCTCCAAGCAGGCGGGTCAACACGAACGCCGCAGCGACGCCGCAGACCATTCCGACGACAACCGGCCGGAGGCCCTGAATCACCACCATGTTCCGGATCCGGCCGGATTGCGCTCCGAGAGCGAGTCGGACTGCGATTTCCCCTGTGCGTTGCGCCACAGAATATGCCATCAGTCCGTAAACGCCGACTGCGGCAAGCAACAGCGCGGCGACGCCGAAAACCGTCAGTACTAACATGCTGAACTTTTCTCTAGCCGCTGCTTGCGAGAGGATTTCGTCCATCGTGCGTACGCGCGCCACCGGTAGTCCTCCGCTAGCCTGACGCAATTCATTCTCAATCGCCGAACTCAACGAGTGTGGTGCGACCCGAGTCCGGATCAACCAGGCCCAGGCGGACGTCGGCAGGATCAGCGACACCGCACGATTGTCGAGGTGCGCCGGAAGCGTGTAGATGTTGGGCCGTGGCAGCTCGGTGAGGGCATCGCGGACGTCCTTCACAACGCCGATAATCTGGCGAGGCGGTCCTTCATCGATAATGAGCCGATCGTTCGTGGGATCGGTATTCTGCCAGAACCGCCTCGCCAACGCCTCATTGATGACGACAGCCCGAGGGCCGCTGTCATCGCGATCCGTGAATGTGCGGCCTCGCACCACGGGAATGTTGAAGGTCTCGAAATAGCCAGGGGACACCACTGTCCATGCTGACGTCGTTCGAGAAGTCACCCCTTCGGCACGTCCTGCGATTTGAAAGGATAGAAAAAAGCGGTCCACGAGGGGCACGCAACAGCCATTTGCTGCGACTTCTACTCCAGGAAGCGCGCGGATCCGCCGAACGCCGTCTTCGAGCATTTGCGTTACGCCGACCTGTGTTTCGAACTGCGGGCCAGCAATCAACATGCGCATCGTCAGCACGTTGTGTGCATCGAAACCGGGATCCACGTGACGAATCGCCACGAACGTCCGGATCAGGAGCCCGGCGGCAATCAACAGCACGACTGCCAGAGTCACCTCGAAGGTGACCAGCACAACGCGTGTCTTACTCTGTCGCAAACCCGCCCCGGTGCGATTGCCGTCGTCTTTCAACGCCGTGTTCAAGTCCGCACGCGACGATTTGAAGGCAGGCACGACTCCAAAGAGAATACCGGTGAGAATCGACAACGCGACGGCGAATCCCAACACTCTCCAGTCCAGCACCACATTGGAGCCATCTGTCCCGACGCGGGGGATGTTGCCGGGACTGAAACCTAACAGGAGACGAATGCCCAGGTAGCCCGCCGCCACTCCACAAACTCCTCCGGCGACCGACAACAGCATGCTCTCCGTAAGAAGTTGACGGACAATCCGCAAGCGCGCTGCTCCTACCGCAACACGCACCGCAAACTCACGCTGCCGGGTCGCAGCGCGCGCCAGCAGCAAACTGGCCACGTTCGCGCACGCCATTAACAACACGAACGCGACGGCGGCCGACAGGATCAACAGTGAGTTCCGTACCGGTCCGACTATAGCGTCCTGCAAGAGCTGAACACGAAAGCCGGCTCCAGGGGTGACATCCGGCCACGTGCGAGCGTATTCCTGATAGCTGGCCCGTAACTGCTCGTCGGCGGCCGCAAAACTCACGCCGGGTTTCAAACGTGCCGCGACGTTGAAGTAATGACCGCGCTCCCTGCTATTGGGATCGAGCTGGAAGGGAAGATAGATGTCGGGCACTTGCCGGATTTGAAGGTCGCCGGAGCCCATTGATTGTTCTGAAATGTGCCCACGTGAGAGATCGCGTCCCATGATGCCAATGACTTCGTGAAGCGTGCCGCTGAGGATGATGCGCCTGCCGATCACCTCGGGCTCGCGGCCAAAGCGCCGCTCCCAGAACCCATAGGCCAGCACTGCTGTCTTCGGCGCGTTCGGCGCATCGTCTGCAGCCGAGAACGTGCGGCCATAAACCGCCCTCGCACCACAGAGTCGGAAGAAGTCCGCGCTGACGCGCATCGTCGGCACCAGCTCTGGCAGCGATTCGCCGGTCAGATTCGCAGCACTGAAGAAGTACGCAGAAACATCCTGGAACGCTGCGGCCTGCTGCCGCCACCAATTGAATTCTGTGGGTGAGGCGCTGCCGGTCGGGGGAAATTGCCGATAGGTGTTCTGAAACATCACCATCCGTTCGGGATCGGGATATTCGAACGGGTTCAGTATGACCCTGTTGACCACCGAGAAAATCGCGGTGCTCGTTCCGATCCCGAGCGCCAGAGCAGCGATTGCGGCGAGGCTGAAGACTGGCGTCTTGACCAACAGGCGCGCGGCCTGCTTCAGATCGTTCAGAAAGACATCCATAGTCGATTGCCGGCTGCAGACTACCAAGAACATTTCACTTCCAGCAAGCATCGCGTGAGCTTCGCTGGAGAGATGCACGACTCACTCTGGTTCAGCGTTCGCGGTCCTTCAACAACCGTTCGACGTTCCCTGGCGCCGCGCCGCACAGCAGTGATAGTAACAGGGGCGCTCGACGCGTCGTAGACGACCAGTTAAACGCTACGCGATTTTCGAAGTCGCTTTCTTCTACTGCCACCGGCTGTGTTCGTTCAAAATGCTGGCGGGGGTCGGCTGTGCAGGATTTCCGACTCGCAATTCGGTCCCTTCGTGCCACGCCCATTGTGACGGCGGTTGCGATCCCGTTCTGTGCGAAAACTCCGCTGAGGTCGGGACACCCGATAATTGGCGGATCGACGCAGCCGGAAGAGGATTTGTTCATTGAGAACCGTGGTCTCTTTGATGGATTCCGCGGCGATCGACGGCGATTCGAGTTTCGCTGAAATGCGGACGCCTGCAGACGCCTGAGCGCGCCGCAGTGATCTCGTGGTGTGCAAACACTCCGCCCACGTCGGATTGGCCCGAAAACAAACGTGATCGACGCAGTCGGCGAGCTGATGGCGGACGGCCAAGATCTCCGCGTGGAGCTCGGCCCGGGTACGGAAAGTGGAACGGCTCGCCGCCAGGAGAGCGATGAGGCTTGGACCCATGACTCGTGACGCTATCAGCAGAGACGGCTAAGCTCAATCGCCACACGAAGTACGCCGTTTTGGGGAGGGACAGGCTTTGCGCTTTTTGTTGCGGCAAGGTTCAGGTAGGTCAAAATAGATCAACTTGAAGCACGTCGTCCGGGCGGTCGTGCTGTCCATCGTCCTGCAAACTCTCGCGTCCCCGCTGTGGGCGGCAGAACCATTGGTTGGGCTCTGGCGCCTTCGGCGGCAGGAAATCAACGGCACAGAGGGCGACTTCGATCCTCTCGCTTTGCAGATTTCCCAGGCTGGGGATAAATTGAGGTTCGCATTTTCCGTGCCGCTGCCCGACATCTATTTCGTGACCACGACGTACACCCTGCGACTGGATGGATCCAGCGCTGATATCATGAACGGGAATGGCCAGAAAATCGGGACCGTCCAGATGACACGCAGCCGCCCCGGCCAGTACGTGCTCACGATGAAGGGACCCAACAGACCCGATAGTCAGGGGACGCTCACCATCTCCGCCGACGGAAAAACACTCATCAGTGAATCCGACGCGATGCAGGCCGGCCGGTCGATCCATTCCAAACAGACGTTCGCGCGCGATTGAGTCTTCTTCAACGCTTTCTCAGTCGACCTCAAACCCTCCTTCTGCGGCGAACGATTTTCCAAATTCATCTCTGGGTCGGCGTCATCGTCGGGCTTTACATGGCGATTATTGGGGTGACCGGATCTGTGCTGGTCTTTCGCCAGGAATTAGACGCGCTTCGCCTTCCCAAACATTGGCGGGAGTTGAGAAAAATTTCGCCAACGAATGCGAGCACCGTCATCGCCCGTGTCAACGCGCTATATCCGGCGATGAGAATCGTCTCGCTCTCAGCGCCGAATCGAAGCAATCCCACCTTCGTCGCGACGCTTGGCGGGCAAGGGCGTATGGTCGTCGCGTGCGATCCTGCAACCGGCGAGGTATTGGGGCTAATGCCGCCGCCAGCCGCGTGGCTGGCCTTCGTGCGCCACCTGCACGAAACGTTGTTGATCCGTGGGAGCGGCCGCGTGTGGAATGGGTTTGGCGCAGTTTTTCTCCTATTGCTTGCCGCGACCGGGTTGGTGAACTGGTGGCCGGGCGTACGCAACTGGCGGCGGGCACTCAAAGTGGACGTCAGGTTCGGCTGGCGCCGGATCAATTTCGATATGCACAGAGCGGCCGGCTTCTGGGCCCTCCCGCTGCTTTCGGTCTGGGCGGTCAGCGGAATCTACTTCGCTTGGACGAGTCAGATTTTTGAACTAGTCAATCGGTGGTCGCCGGTAATTTCAGCCCGGCCGCCGACCATCATCGCGACGCCCAGTGCCGGCGCCCCTGCGCCCGATTTGGACGCGCTGATCGCGCGCGCGTTGCTGCTCGATCCTGGGACGACATGGAGCGGCATTTTCTTTCCCTTTAGCAGACGGGCGCCGCTTGAAGTGATCATGCGTCGCTCCCGCGGCGATGGGCGAGAATACGAGGATACGGTGTACTTCAATCCGTACACCGGAGAGCATCTCGCGACATGGCGATACGGCGTGAACGAGAGCTTGGGCGATTGGCTGATCTGGTTGCAGATCCCGCTGCACGTTGGCACTTCCTGGGGCTTGGCTGTCAAGATGATCTGGGCCACGGCTGGTTTGGTGTTGCCGCTGCTCGCGATCTCAGGATTGGTCATGTATTGGAACCGCGTGCTGAGACACAAATCGAAGCGCCGGCGGACGGCCCGTTGTGTCCCAGCTCAGGATCGACGCGATCGCGGCCATTCTTCGCCTGTCCGTGATATAACCTCCCACTCGTGATCGACCTATCCGTACTTCGGCTGCTGCTCCTGACAATCACCGGTTGGCTCGGTCGGTGGGAGCGCGAGGCCGTAGTGTCCGGAAATTCCGTCGACACTCCGTAACCTGTCGTCCGAGTCGCATTAGACGTCTGCCTCGATGAGAGGCTCGTCCGTCAGGTCGAAGAGCGTCGAGTGGAACTGGCAGCCGAACCAGCGGCTGAATGTTCCAAAGGACCGGGACCTCGGCCTCAGGCCCGACGCGACTTCCAATCACTCACGGCTGAAGCGGCGGGGAACAGGCTAGAATCGCGGCGGCATGGATTTCGACATCGTCGGCGATTTCACCGACATCGAAACAATCGCCGTCGGCACTGGAATCAGAGAGCTTAAGAGGCTGCGCCGCTTGTATGGCGTCGGCCGTTGGAGGAAGATGAAAGGCGTGGTCAAGATCCGGCTGAGGAATGGTCGGATGCGCCTCTCAGAATTGCACTGGTATGAAGCGCACGGCATCGGGAAGAAAGAGTTCAAACGCAAGCGCTACGTCGACTAGATCGCGAAGGCGCGCTGTTGCCCGCCAATTCGCCGTTTGCGTTGACAATACTGGCTACGAGGCGTCTCTCGAGCGGAACAAGATTTACATCGTCGTACCGGACATCGGCGCGAATCGCGACGGCGATTTGCGCGTGATCGACGAAAGCGGCGAGGACTACCTGTTTTCAGCTGATCGTTTCGTTGCGATCGATGTGCCCGCCGCAGTCCAGGCGTCGTTACTCAAAGCATCATAGTGTTGTCCCTACCAGAACTTCCGTCGGCGCTCCTGACGGGCGTTCGACGGCCTTTATGATGGTGTTCTGCGGAGCTGTATGCACGGACATTCTGCACTTTCCTGCGCGAGTTCTCGCCAGTCCGGTCACAGAGGGCTGGAACGCCGCGCGACCCTGATCCAGAACCAGGTTCTGATGATCTACTCGTGCCACCTCCGATTCACCGCTCTCTCGCCTGCACCGCCGGATGTACACGCCCGGGGCGGTCGGTCGGAACGGCGGTCAAGCGCTCACCGTCAGGCGGCCGCGTCGGCCGACGGACATAGCTTGCAGGATGCCGATTGGCTGGCGTCAAGGCGGGCCCGGCGCGCGGTGGCCGCGCCTGACCTCAGGTCTGCAGGCACCGCGGCGCCCGTGCCGAAGTACATGTCATCAGGGGTCTGTCCGTGAAACGCCGAATGCGGCAGCACGCGATTGTGCTGATCGACGTAGAACGCGACCAGGCGACGCACCGTCGCGACGCTGTCGAGCGAGTGCAGGAACAGCCAGTAGTGTTTTAGGGAGCGCCACCACGCTTCGATCATGGAGTTCGAGAACGTCAACGCCGTGTAAGCCAACACGCGACGCAGCACGCCCCGTCGTGAGCAGGTCGTCGACCTGGGCATTCACGTTCTCGACACCGGCATCCGCCAACACGACCGGCGTGGTCTCGGAGGGCGTCGCACCCCGACTCGCTTCGACCAGCACGGCCACCCTGTTCACCGGCGCAACGGTATCGGCGACGCGCCATGCCAACATGCGTCGCGAGAAGTTGTCGATGACGGCGTGGAGATCCGCGCGGGTTCCGTCGAGCAGACGGATGACGGTCGTGTCGATGTGCCACATCTCGTCGGCGCGGGCCGTGCGAAGGCCCACCTGGGGCTTCGCCGGGTGCACGCGGCCCCGGGGCCGACGCCAGGCGTTCTGCCGCACGAGGCGGTACCACGTGGAAGGCGAGGGCCAGACCTTGCCGAGCCGCTGGGCGAGGACCGCGAGCGTGCCGGTCGGGACGTGCCGATGCTCGAGCGAGGTGACCATCCCCTTGATCGCCAAGACCTCGGACCGCGTCCGTCGAGACGGCGAGGTACGTGGACAGGAGGACCGATCGTCGAGCACACACACGCGCTGCCGCCGGCACCAGGCATGAAACCGACTCGGTACAGACGCAGGAACCGCAGGAGCGCTCGCAACGGGACGTCCTCGCGGGCGCGATCCATCGCGCGTAGGATTCGCCGCTTGTCGCGTCCGTCCGGCAGACGCGCTGCGTCGAGACGGAACCCGGACGTGTGCAGCAGGGCCAGCACGAGCCGGAGCCGTGCCGTGAGCTTCCGCACGCGTCGCCGGAGCGTGAGGACCTCACCTATCGGAGTTGCGGCTCAGTGAGGTCCGCCACGTCCAGACAG
>JBPYEE010000479.1:0-5877 GCA_051985095.1 Vicinamibacterales bacterium
CCGTCGTATTCACTTCGGCGCCAGCGTCGAGAAGAGCGCCGGCCATACGGTCTTCACCGAGGTACACTGCCCACGCCAACGCGGTGGCCCCATCGGGCTGCGCACCATTCACGTCGGCTTTGGTCGCAAGCAACGCGTCGAACGCCTTTTGATCACGGCGCTTGACAGCGTCAAGCAGGCGGACGTCATGATGCTCGGCGCCAAGCGGCAGCAGCGCCGCGAGGAGCAACAGACCGATCACAGCGACTGTTCGCATCTACAGCGTCGACAAGCGCCCCGTGCTGTCGCCGAACCCATCGACGTGCGACAGATCCGCCAGATCGAACATATTGAGGAACAGATTGTTGAGCGGCGTTTCCTTCGGATAGACGAGATGGCGGTTGGCCGCAATCCGGCCGTTCGCCGTGCCGGCAAGCACGACCGGCAGATCGTCGTGCGTGTGGATGTTCGACTCGCTGATGCTGCTGCCGAACACGACGAGCGCATGATCGAGCAGCGTGCCGTCGCCGTCCTGCGCCTCCTGCAGCCTCTTCAACATGTACGCGAACATCGACACGTGCAGCTCGTCGATCTTGAGCAGCTTGTCGAGGCGTTCGCTGTCCCCCTGATGGTGTGAGATCGAGTGGTGGCCATCGGAGATCCCGATTTCGGGATACGCACGGTTGCTGCCGTCGCGGCCAAGCATGAAGGAGGCGACACGCGTCATGTCCGTCTGCCAGGCGACGACCAGTAAATCGATCATGAGCTTCGAATACTGCGCATAGTCGTCGGGCACGGCGCTCGGTCGGTCGAGGTACGGGAGCGTGACGCTTTGCGCTTCCGCCAGTGCGATGCGCCGCTCGATGTCGCGGACCGCTTCGAAGTACTCGTCGATCTTCGCTTTGTCGCCGCTGCCGAGGCGACGTTCTAATCTCGACAGGCTCCCGGTCACATAATCGAGGACGCTCTTCTGTCGTTCGAGTCGCGCCGCACGCGTGCGTGGATCCGTGCTGTCGCCGTCGCCGAACAACCGTTCGAAGACGACTCGCGGATTCGTTTCGGCTGGCAGCGGGCTGGTCGGTCCGCGCCACGACATCGACATGTACGCGCACGTGTACCCGGAGTCACAATTGCCGGCGAGCGGTTGCGGCTCCAGTCCCAGTTCCAGCGACGATAACTGGGTGTAGGCCCCAAGCGTTTTGGCGGCAATCTGATCCGCGGAAATCCCAAGACGAAAGTCGGCACCGCCGGTTTTCAGCGGGTGAACGCCGGTCAGGAACGTGGCGGTCGCCCGCGCGTGATCGCCGGGGCCGTCGCCCAGCGCTCGTCCGTTCACCTGCGCCAGTCCGCTGAACACATTGAGGTGGTCGCGGAACGGCTCGAGCACTTTCATCGTCGGACTGAACTCGAAGTTCGCGCCTGCGGTTTTCGGCGTCCACATGAACTGCCGCGGACTCTTGTCGCACGCGCCGACGATGCCGTTGGGCGTGTAGACATACCCGAGCCGGGTCGGCGCCGGGGACTCGAGTGCACGCAACGGTGGTCGCATCGCGTCGAGGAACGGCAGCGCAAGCGTTGCGCCGACGCCACGCAGAAACGTCCTGCGCGCCAAGGGCTGATGAATGATCATGGTTCCGGCGCCTTTCGCGTCTGAAATGGCGTGCTCTTCACTACCGCCAGGACCCACGACGAGATTCGATAATTATCGCTCGCCGCCTCGCGATTAATCCCACGAATTGCTGGCGCGTCAAAATACTCCACGCCCCGGCCCAGTGCGTAGGTAAGCAGTTTTTCGGTGGCGGTTCGCACGAAATCGTCGCGGTATTTCGTCAGCAGGAGCCGGCTCAGCCCGGCCGGACCCACGAACTCGGTGCCGTCGGGCAGCCGTCCGCTGGCGTCGATACGCGTACCGGCATCTTCAGCGCGCCATCGGCCGGTCGCATCGAAATTCTCGAGCGCGAAACCGATCGGATCCATGCGGGCGTGACACGCGGCGCAGGTCGGATTCGCCCGATGCTCCTGCATCTGATCACGCATGGAGAGCAGCTTGCCGTGCGGCGCCGCTTTCAGTTCTGGCACATCGGGCGGGGGCGGCGGCGGCGGCGTCCCCAACAAGGTCTCGAGGATCCATTTGCCCCGCTGGACGACCGACGTGCGGTTCGGATAGGAGGTGACGGTCAGCACGCTGCCCTGCCCGAGCAGTCCGCGCCGGTTGACGTCTGTCACCGTCACGCGACGGAACTGTGACCCGTACACGCGAGGAATGCCATAGTGCTCGGCCAGGCGCTGATTGACGAACGTGTAATCGGCAGACAGGACATCGAGCAGGCTCCGGTCTTCTCGAAAGATGCTCGAGATGAAGAGCGTCGTCTCGGCGAGGAACGCCTGGCGCAGCGCCTCGTCGAACGGCAGCACGACCGGATCCGGTTTAACGGTCGCGACGTTTCGCAGCTGCAGCCATTGTCCGGCGAAGTTCGACACGAGCGCATCGGCCCGTCGATCGTCCAGCATCCGCCGCACTTGGCGCTCCAACGTCGCCGGGTCGCTCAAGCGGTTGTGCTCGGCAAGATCGAGCAATTCATCGTCCGGAATGCTGCTCCACAAAAAGAAGGAGAGCCGCGACGCGAGTTCAACGTCCGTGACGCGATGGGGCCCTGCCGTCGAGCGCGGATCCTGCTCGATCCGGAACAGGAACTCCGGCGAGACGAGCAGGGCCTCGATGGCCGACTGAATCGCGCTGTCGAAATCGCCGGCGGCGCGGCCGCGGTCGTAGAACGCCAACAGTGGCTGCATGTCGGCGCTCGAAGCGGGTCGCCGGAACGCGCGGCGCACGAGCGTCGTCAGAATCTGGCGCGCGCAGCCCCGTTCCTCGGCCGGCCGGGCCGGGCGGCACACAAAAATCGTGCGGCGGCTCTCCGTATCTCCGCGACCTGTTGGGTCGAAGGGTCCGCCGATGATCAGCTTGGTGAGTTCAGCGGGCGCCGCCCTGATATCGAACCGCTTCACCCTTGCGCCGTCGATTCGCAGATCTACGGGGCTCGGAATCGACGTGGTCGCTCCCCCGCGCCCCGGGCCGGGTCCCGCAACCGGCGCATCGCGTTCAGGTTTCAGGTTCTCGCGCGGCGACGTCACGCCCACGCTGTGCAAGCCGGCCTTCACCGGCACGCGCAACTGATAGGGATCGGTTTCCGCCTGCTCGCCGTCGACCTGGATGCCGAGTACACGAATCTTGAAAACGTAGTCTGCATCGAGCGGAAAGTAATGGGCCGCAACGATTCCCGCGCGCGAATCGAACGGGAGCTCGTCGCTCAACCGCTCGTTGCGCGTCCCTTTGATCGGATCGCGCTTCGCTTCGTAAATCTCTTCGACAGGTTTCTGCGTCAGATCGCCGACGGCGAGCCGGCTCACGCGATAGGCCGCCGACATGTAGCGATCGAGCAACGCCGGCGATGTCGACAAGACCGCGCCGATGTTGTCGAATCCGTAGCCCGAATCGTCGATCGGCAGCCAGTCGCCGGGATGAACATCGACGCCGAGCAAATCGCGTACGGCGTTGCTGTACTCGGCGCGATTGAGACGGTGGACCGGTGTCCGTCCGGGGTTCGGGTGCGCGGCCGCCTCACGATCGAGCGCTGATTCCAGTGACGCGACGAACGCCGTGACGGACTCGGCATCCGGACGAACGCGGACGGTCGCGGGCGGCATCTCACCGGACCGCAGCTTGCGCAGCACCTTCTCCCAGATGTCGGCGTGGGGCGCGACATCGGCGACGTCCAGATTCTGAAGCGAGAGGCCTGCGGTACGCAGCCGGTCGTTATGGCACGTGACGCAGTACCGTCCGGTGAGCGTGGCATCCGCGGACGCCGGCGCGGGTCCCGCAACAGACTGAGACGCTGCTCGCGGCAGCATTCCTGCGTACGCGAGCACCAGCGCGACCACGATGAACGTTCGAGCACTCACCCCAAGAGCCTACCTCAGAGCCTCCTTCAGAAGCCGAAGCGAATCTGGAGCTGCATGTTCCGCAACGGCTGCGCCCCGGTGGCGGCGCCAAAGCCGGCATTCTTCGGCTGCAAGCGCGCCGGATCGAGCGTCCCGTCCGGCAGGTACTGCGAGTTGACGATCGTCTGATCGGTCGGGCTGCGATAGATGACGTTGGTGTTGCGGGCGTTATAGACGACGATGTTGAACACGTTGAACGCGTCGAGGCGGAACTGGAGTGTCCGGCCGCCGCCGAGACGGATGTTCCGGGCGATCGCGAGGTCGATCGTCTTGTTCGGGCAGCCCCCAAGGAGGTAGCGGCCCGATTCGAGGCCGACGCTGCCGTACGTCGGACCCGCGACCGCAGCCGTGTTGAATTGCTGGTACTGGTTGTCCGAGCAGCCGGAACCGGGGTTGCCGACGTAGACAATCTTTGCGGCATAGTCCGGCGACCCGGTCAGGTTTACGTTCTGGCCGTTGGTCTGATACGTGTAGGTGACGTCGTACCGCCCGTTGGCCTCGCCCGTTGCGTTGGATTGTGCCGAGCCGTTGGCCTGGACGGCGCCCGGCTGGTAGGCGGATCCCCCGGTAAACACGCTGGACAGCTGCCAGTCATTGAGCAGGTACTGTCCGACGCGACCCAAGCGCTGCGACGCATTCGGGATATCCCACACGGCGAACGCCTTGATCACGTGACGCTGCATCGCAAGGTTCTCGTTGAGGGCCTCGTACTGCGCTTGATCGGGACGAACCGAGATGGTGCCGTCGGCGGCGTGCTGGATCCGGAGCTGCAGTCCGGTATTTCCGGTAAACGACAACCCGAGGTTGTAGTTGGCGCCGAACGCCAGCCCATTCTGGAACCGGCGGTTCAATGCGAACTGAAGTCCGTGGTACTCATCCCAGTACCGCGTTTCCTGCTCGTTGATGTTGCTGTAGCCGCGGAACGCGCGCAACAAGTTGGACGGGTAGGCACTCGCACCCGGCACGCTGCTCGAACCGAGCGTCGGATCCTGATTCTGCGGTAGATACGCGGCGCCGATGTCCACGGCATTGAGATCGACGGCGCCATTGGAACCACCTTGAAACGCCCGCAGTCGATTGAAACCGTAATTCCCGATGTACGCGACGTCGAGCACCGCGGCGAACGGCATCGCGATCTGCACGCCCCCCTGCCATTGCCACGACGAAGGGATCTGGGCGTTGTACTGGAACGTGATGAGCGCCGGCACGCCGATGGGGCTGAGACCAGTGCCCAGTGTCTGGAGCTGTCCGTTGCGGAGATCCTGCGACGTCGAAATGGGTGGGTTGCCGGGAATCGAGAAGACGGTGTTGCCGTCCGGTCGGTCGAAGAACAAACCACCGCCGGCACGCAGGATGAACGTCTGATTGCCGGTCAGGTCGTACGCCATCCCGAAGCGAGGGCCCACGACCAGTTTCGGCCACACATACGAGGTATCGGCGATGCCGTTGCCCGCCTGAAGGACGCCGTTCGTCAGACTGCCCGTGCCGGGGATGACGGTGCCGATGGCGGCGGCAGTATTCGCGGCGCCGGGCACCGTCAGAACCTGGCCGGTCCGCGGATCGACGGCATTCCGCGCGTTTCCGGAGCAGACCGTCGCGCCGTTGCTGCAGCCGGCGATGTACAGGAGGGGCGCGTTCGCAAGCGACCACTGATTCGCGAAGAAGTTCGACATCTGCAGGAACTGGTCGTACTGCGGCTGCTGGTGTGTGAACCGGAGGCCGTAGTCGAGCGTCAGCCGCTCGCTGACCTTCCAATTGTCCTGGAGGTAGAACTCGGTGTTGTTATAAATCATGCTGCCTTCGATGAGCTTCGACTGCTGCAGGTACTGGCTGAAGACGCCGACGGCCGCATTGGAAAAGCCGAAGCCCGTATCGAGCGCATTGTTCGTGTTGTTCCCG
>JBPYEE010000480.1:0-11707 GCA_051985095.1 Vicinamibacterales bacterium
TCGTCTTCGCAACTGACCGGTATTCGTCCTCTCTCACGACGCTGTCCTTTGGCCAGTACCAGCTCGCGACGCTCGAGATCAGCGATGGAGCCCTCCACCTGCTCGGGGGCCTGCCGAGGGCCAAGAACGTCGATCCGCATTGGTCCGCCGATGGCGCGAGCGTGTACTTCGTGTCGGATGCCGACGGCGCCAGCAATGTCTATCGCATGGACGCGGGAACCGGCCGCACGACGCGCATCACGCTGGTGCGGACCGGCGTGAGCGGCATCACCGCGCTCAGTCCAGCCATTTCAATCAGTGCCAATCCGGGACGCCTCGCCATGAGCCTGTACATGAAGGGGATGTACGAGATCCGGACGCTGGCGCTTGATACGCCGACCGAAGCCACCCAAACCGATCACACCGAACTGCCGGCCGAACCCGCACCACCCGAACCCGTCGGCGTGGCGGAAACGGAACCGACCGGCGAAACCGCTCAGGACAGCAGCCCCGCGAGTCCGGACGCCGTCAACGGCAATGCGCCAGCCGACACCGAGACGCGTGCCGGCGCCCCCGACGGGTTCCCGTCGAAGCGCTACGCTCCGCGCCTGTCGATCGCGCAAATTGGATCGCCGTACCTCAGCGCCGGCGGAGGGGCCTTCGGAACCTTCGTGCGCGCCGGCGTGTCGCTCGGTTTCGGCGACATGCTGGGGCAGCAGGAACTCATGACGGCCATCCAGGCCGGCAAACAGACGACCGACGACGCCGTCGTCGCTGAGTATATGAACCGGCGGTCGCGGTGGAACTGGGGAGTGAGCGGCGGCTTCATCCCCGCACTGGTCGGGGCCACCGATCAGACGACGCCCGCGACTGACGCGTCGGGCCGCAGTGTGTTGGTGCGTCAGACCGGCATCCTGGAGCAGATCCACCGGCAGGCAGCCGGCGTTGTCGCGTACCCATTCAACCGCGCCGAGCGGATCGAAGCGAGCCTGGGCGTCGACCTGATCGCCTACCAATCGCAAACGACGACCACGATCTATGCAGCCGGCAACGGCAACACGCTGAGCAACAACACGGCGAACGCAATTTCGGCGCCGGGCGCGAGGATGATCCAGACGGGGGTCGCACTCGTACACGACACCGCAGTGTTCGGACCGGCCAGCCCGGTGCTCGGCGAACGCTATCGGTTCGCCTTCGCCCCATCGTTCGGGGATCTCCGCGTGCTCACCACGGTTGCCGATTTCAGACGGTACTTCATACCGCTTCGCCCGTTTACGATCGCGATTCGCGGCGACGTTGTCGCGCGGACCGGCCCGGACGCGGCCGACGGACGGTTGCTGCCGCTCATCTGGAACATGCGCGACATGGTGCGGGGCTTCGACACCGACAACGACACCATCCGGACCTCACGGTTCGCGGTCGCGAACCTCGAACTGCGCGCGCCGCTCGCCAGCCTGCTGCACCACAACACGACCAGTTACGGCGCGCTGCCGATCGAGATGCTTGCGTTTGGCGACTGCGGCCGCTTCTGGATTCCGGCGGCGGCCATCGAAAGCGCGCCGTTGAACGCGCGCACGCTGTGCGGCGTCGGCGCCGGCGGGCGCATCAACGCGGCCGGGCTCATTTTCGAGTTCGATGCCGTGCGCCCGTACGGGCCGACCGCAAACGGATGGCGGCTGAACTTTAACTTCCAACCTGGCTTCTGATCTCCGCGCGGTCGCGTTCGGTTTCGCGACGGTGTGTGGCCCGCCACGGCGCCCGGCACTCTTCTTGGACGCACCTGCACCGGGAGGTGTCGGAGCATGAAAGTCAGCACTTGGGTGCCACTATTGTGGGTCATCAGCGTTGGTACGGCCGTGGCGGCGATCTCGACCGCTGAAACGAAACGTCTGAACGACGCGGCGGCAGTCGTCCAGGAACTCCGCGACGTGCCGGACAACGGAATTCCCGACGAGCTCTGGAATCGGGCCACCTGCGTCATCGTCATCCCGTCGCTGAAAAAAGCTGCGTTTGGCATCGGTGGCGAATACGGACGGGGCGTCATGAGCTGTCGCGCGCAGCATGAAGATGGGTGGGGCGCGCCGCTGTTCATGCAACTCGCGAAGGGCAGCTGGGGGCTGCAGATCGGCGCGGAGGCAGTGGACCTGGTCCTGCTCGTCACGAATCCGCGCGGGGCTGACAAGCTGCTCGAAGACAAAGTGTCGCTCGGCGCGGACGCGTCGGTCGCCGCCGGGCCGGTCGGTCGCGCGGGCGCAGCGAGCACCGACGCGCAGATGTCCGCCGAGATCCTGTCCTATTCGCGAGCCCAGGGCGTTTTCGCGGGCATTGACATTTCCGGTGGCGTCCTGCGCCCTGACCACGATTCGAACAGCGACGTGTACGGCGCCGCGCACACCCCGCGCGATATCGTGTTCGGATCGAACGTCAAGTTGCCGCCGGCGGCGCGCGCCTTCGTTCGCGCGCTCTCTCCGGCGGTGCGCGCGACCGCCGGAAAGAAATCGGGGCGGTAGCCGCCTCGGCACTCCGGCGTCAGTCGAGGCGCATCCCGCCGTGAGCGCCGACGTCAGTCCACGCGTTAGACTGATGGTCTGGTGAGACATGGCTGAGGAGTTGCGCCTGACGGCGGGCTATCCGGCGGCGCGCGCGGTGGCTCCGATCGTCCGCGCGCATTTCGCCGCTCGGGTCGACGAAGCGAGGCGGCAGGGACAGGCGGTCGCTGCGGCTCCCGACGAGGAGTCGATCGAGGCGATGATCGAAGCCGCGTTCTGGGCGAGCCTCCGCCGCGAGGAAGGCTACATCCCGAAAATTTCGCTGGCGTTCGTAGCCCCGCACGAGACGACGCTGCCGATGCGGTTCGAGCGCCCCCTGGCGCTCGAGCCGTCGGCGTTGACGCGCCTCGCGCCGGCGGTCGAGCGCGCCGGAATCCACCTCGGTGTGCAGCGCGATGGCGGCCGGTGGGTCGTCTGGGGAACCGTGCGAACGATCCCGACCTACGCGTTTGTCCTCGAGGCGTCCGCGCCGGGCCTGCTCGTCGTCAAGCATCAACGTGGCGAGTCGGGAAAGTTCGTCAACGTCGCCGTGCTCGAAGGTGATCAGATCAAGATCGTGGACGAGAAGGCGTCGAGCCTGCCCGATTGTCCACCGCTTGTCGACTCGCTCCTCGGATTCGAATCACCCGCCTCGTGGGTGGATTCGGTGAACGTGCTGGTGCAGCTCGCCGTTTCGATGCGCGCGCACGGGCGTGGCGGGCTGCTGCTGGTCGTTCCGTCGGCGAGCGACGAGTGGCGCGAGTCGATCGTGCGGCCGATTTCGTATGCCGTCGAGCCCCGGTTCACGGCGTTGGCGCAGCTCGCCGGGGCCCCTCCCGGCGATCAGCAGCACCCCGCGTGGACCGAAGCGCTCGGGCGCACGGTCGATGCCGTTGCCGGACTCACCGCGGTCGATGGCGCGGTCGTCATGACGCGGGATTATGCGCTGATGGCGTTTGGCGCGAAGATCGCGCGCCGCAACGGGTCGCTGCAGGTCGAGCAGGTGATGGTGACCGAGCCGGTTCAGGGCGGCCGACCGGCAATTGTTCACCCGTCGCAGCTCGGCGGCACGCGGCATCTGGCCGCCGCCCAGTTTGCGCACGACCAGCACGACGCCCTCTGTCTCGCCGCCTCCCAGGACGGGCGATTCACGGTGTTTGCCTGGTCGCCGTGCGAGACGATGGTGCACGCGCACCGCGTCGAGGTCTTGCTGATCTGAACCGTGACGGCGGCTGGCCGGCCGGTTGCACTCACATCAGCAAGGAGGCCAGCATGGCTCGACAGTTCATGCGTGGCGCCGTGGCCGCGAGCTTATGCTCCGCGCTCATGTTCGCGGGCACACAGGCCGCAACGCCAAAGCCGCATCGTCAGGCCGCTTCCGCTCAGACGCCATCGCGGGCGCCGGATCGCGTGACCGTCGTCGGCTGCATCGAGCGCAAGGATTCGACGCAGCCGTCGAGCGAGACGACTGCCATCGATAGTCTCTCGTTCGTGCTGATCAGGCCCGCGCGGACCAGTCCCACCGGGACCTCCGGGATGGTCGACCTCGGGCGCGCAGACACGGCGGCAGACGCCGACCGCCTGTACCGCCTGGACGCGCCGGTGGCGCAGCTGACGCTGCACGTCGGCCAGAAGGTCGAGGTCACCGGCACGGTGGCGGACCGTGCAACGTCGCCAGCCGGGGCCGGATCCTCCGCGAATGTGCCGCGGCTGAAGGTCGAGACGGTCACGGTGCTCGACACGGCGTGTCCGCGTTGATGTATTAGACTGTCGGCATGACAGTTCAACGACTCGCGATTTCTCTCGTCGGTGCCGCGAGCGTCGCCGGCGTGCTCTCGGGCACGGCCGTCGGACGGGCGGCGGCGCTGCCCGCCTGCGATTCCGATAACGGCGGGCTCAAGCTGCCGGCAGGATTCTGCGCGCTCGTCGCGGCGGAAGGCCTCGGGCCGGCGCGGCATCTGGTCGCGGCGCCCAATGGCGATTTGTATGTCGCGATTCAGCAGAATCGCAGCGACGTCATCGGCATCTATGCCCTGCGGGATTCCGACGGTGACGGCAAGTTCGATCAGAAGGAGTTGGTCGGCAACGTTGGCGGAACCGGTGTCGCGCTGCACAACGGATATCTGTATCTCGCGACGCCGACGTCGGTCCTGCGATGGAAGATGACGCCCGGGCAGCTGAAACCGTCGGGCCAGGCCGAGACGGTCGTGAGCGAGCTGCCGCAGCGCGGCCAGCACGCCGATAAGGGCATTGCGTTTGACGGCAAGGGCGGCATGTATGTCAACGTCGGTGCCCCGTCGAATGCCTGTCAGCAGCCGGATCGGCGTCCGAAGGTGCCCGGTCAGGATCCCTGTCCGCTGCTCGAGACGTTCGGCGGCATCTGGCGATTCGACGACAGCAAGATCGGTCAGACGTTTGCCGACGGCACGCGCTACGCGACTGGCTTGCGCCAGATGCCCGCCATAACCTGGCACGACGGCGCGCTCTACATCGTGATGAACAACCGCGATTCGATTGATCAGTTCTGGCCCGAGCACTTCACGGCCAAGGACAACGAAACGCGCCCGGCTGAGCCGATGTACCGGGTCGATCGAGCCGGTGACAACTTCGGTTGGCCATACTGCTTCTACGACTACACGCTCTCCAAGCTGCTGCTCAATCCCGAGTACGGCGGCGACGGCAAGGAGGTTGGCCGCTGTTCGCAGTTCAAGAACCCGATCACGGCGTTCCCGGCCCACTGGGCACCGGTCGCGGTGACGTTCTACGACGGAACACAGTTCCCGGCGAAATACCGCGGCGGCGCCTTCATCGCGTTCCACGGGTCCTGGAACCGTGCACCGGCCCCGCAGGACGGCTACAACGTGACGTTCCAGCCGTTTGCCGGCAACAACCCGTCGGGCACGTTCGAGGTCTTCGCGAGCGGATTTGCCGGCAAGGATCCGCTGATGCAGCCCAATCAGGCGGTCGCACGTGCTGACGGCGTGGCGCAGGCTCCCGACGGGTCGCTGTACATCGGCGACAGCCAGAAGGGCAAGATTTGGCGTGTCGTCTATAAAGGCCAGTAGCGCGGAAGCGCAGACGTGGTGCGCGGAGGGCTACGCGCATCACGCCGCCTTCGTCCCAGCCCTCGGCGCGCCTCTCATCGACCGCCTCGACCCGCAGGCTGGCGAACGAATCCTCGATTTGGGATGCGGCGACGGCGTATTGACGGCGCAGATCGCGGCGCGTGGGTGCACCGTGATCGGGATCGATGCTTCGCCTGAGATGGTCGGGGCGGCGCAACGCCGGGGCGTCGACGCGCGTCTCATGAGCGCCGACGCCCTCACCTTCGAACACGAATTCGATGGCGTCTTTTCGAATGCCGTCCTGCACTGGGTCAAGAACGCCGACCTGGTCATCGCGGGCGTCTTTCGGGCGCTGAAACCCGCCGGCCGGTTCGTCGGCGAATTCGGTGGGCATACCAACATCGCCGCCATCAGCGTGGCGCTGCGGGCCGTGCTGCCGAACTACGGCGTCGATGCGCCGAGCGACTGGTATTACCCGACGCCCGCGGATTACGGCGGGCGCCTGGAGCGCGCGGGGTTCATCGTGGACGAAATCGCGCTCGTGCCGAGGCCGACCGCATTACCCACCGGGATGTCAGGGTGGTTGGAGACCTTCCGCGGAACGATCTTCGACGCACTTCCGGCCGATCGGCGGCCGGCGGCTAAAGAGGAGGTGATCGAGCTACTTCGGCCCTCGCTCTGCGACGAGCGCGGACAATGGACCGCGGACTACGTCCGCCTCCGGTTCACGGCGCGCAAAACCGGCCGCTGACGGCCGCCCCGGACCCGCCGCCACGCGGCCGGTCAGAAGCTGAAGAAGGCCAACAGGTCGATCCCCGCCCGATCGTGATACCGAAACGGTGAGAGCGCGACGAGCGACTGCGCATCTGAGAAGGTGGCCCGCAACCGAAGGATGCGGGTCAGGTAATACTCGATGATCGCTTCGTTGTACGGTTCCTGACCGAACTGTCGGCTGAACTGCGCCACCAGTCCGGGCGCGAGCTCCTGGCCGACGGTCACGCGCGGCCCCACGTTGATGATGTCGGTGCTGGGCTCGATGTTGAGCACCTGCAACCCGATTTGCTGTTGAATCGCCGAGACAATCGGGGCTGCCAGAAACCCGGCGGCCAGGGTTCCGGCGCGGACGACCAGTTCCTGCTGCTGCTGTGGCGTGAGTTCGTTCGTGGTGGTGTTGAACACGATGAGCGAGAGGATATTGCTCGAATCGAGCGGGGGCACGCTCGAGAGCTGCAGTTCCGGTTGCTTCAACGGACCCGAGACGGTGACCCGCGTCTCGACGGCCGCAATCTGACGGGTGACGGTGATGAACAGTTCCGGATTGAGATCGCCCTGAAAGTTGATGGAGCTCGCCGACTCGTCGATCGTGAACCGGCGGCTCTGAAACCCCACCGCGCCACTGATCGAGTCAAGTGACCCGGTGACCGACAGCGAATCCCCTGGATCTTTGTACAGAGACAGATCGCCGCCGACGCGCAGGTTGATGTTGCTGATGCCAATCGGCGTGCCAGGCGCGATTTGCACGTTGCTGCCGGTGAGGCGCAGCGTCGTCTTCGGAGCGCTCAACGCGACGTCGAGCGTCAGGCGCTCCCACGGATTGAGCGCCGCGACGGCATCGATCTGCGGAAGCTCGGTCGGCGTCGTGGCGTACGGCTGGAAAAGGACCCGGCTCAGCACCTCGTCGACGCGAATCTCGCCGCTGGTAATGCCCACCTGGCCCGTGACACGCGGCTGCGCGAACGTCCCGCGGAAGCTGAGCGCGGCGTCGACACTGATCCGCCCGAGCTCGTTGCGGAGGACTTCGAATCGCCGCGCGACGGCGTCGAGCTGGAGTTCTCCGACACTCAATTCATGCGCGCCCAGGCTGCCCTTCACCTCCAGCGTGTGGCCACCGGCGTCCTGCAGGCGCAACGACTCGACGGTGATGCGGTCGGGCGTCACCTGGATGACGGCATTGCCATTGCGGTATTTCGACCCGGTGCTCGTGACCGCAAACGCGACGTTGGCGAGCGACACCGAGCCGTCAAACCGCGGTTCGCGGCCGCTGCCGACGACGTGCACGTCGAATCGGCCATCGCCGCTCACCTCGCGGACCACAGTCGTGATGCCTTCGAGGAGACCGAGACTAATCGAGGTGGACTTGATCGTCAGGTCGATCGGCCGGTCGGGTACGGACGGGTCAAACAGCGCCCGCGGTACGCTGCCGACCGCGGTGATGGTCACGCCGGGCGATTGTTCGAGACGGAGGTCGACCGTCGCAAGCTGGTCCGCGTAGGTGACCTGCGCGGTGAGTTGCTGGTATCCGACTCGTTCGACGCGGCCGTTGGTAATCGTTGCGGTCCCGGAGACCTCCGGGTGATCGCGCGTGCCGCTGAGCGTTACGTCTGCGTCGAGCAGGCCGCCGATCTCCGACGGCCGCTGGCCGCCTCCCTGCAGCGATTCCAGAAAAACGTGGGAGGCCGCAACTCGCAACGCTCCGGCGCCGTCCTGGCGCCATGAGCCCGAGACCGTCACCCGTCCCTCAGCGCCGCCAGGGGTCAGAAAAGACATCGGTGTCACGTCGATCTCGCCCTCGGTCCACGTCACCGTCGGAGGAACGGAACTCGAGGCCAGCTGCCAGGTCGCGGTCCCGAGCGTGGCCTGCAGCTCGGCGATGGCGAACGCCGTCGCGTCCGCGCGAGGATGACTGATCGTGACCGTGCCCGCCAGGTGCCCCTGGCGCTCTTCGGTCTGCACCAGGGCGAAATCGAACTTCAACGTCGACGCGTCGTAGCTGGCGGTGCCGGACGCCTCGTGGAGCGCGGTTCCGAAGACGGTCAGAGACGACCCATGCATGCTGAGCTGGGCGCGCTCGATGGCGCGGTCGCTGCCGACGGTGACGTCGTAGGTACTCGTGAGTGCCGACGCTGCAACGCCGTACGCATCGAGCTCAGAGCCAGACAGATCGCCGGCAAGGTGGAGCGCGTCGATTGGTCCGGTCGCGTGTCCCTTGGTAGCCACGATGCCGGTGGCGTCCAGGTGCGTCGCGTCCTTCAACGCATCGAGATCGAGCCGCGTCGCGTCGAACGCGAAATCAATCGATGGCGGCTCACCAAACACAACCGAGCCGCTGCCCGTCGCGTCAACGGCCGGTCCGCTCACCGCGAGCTGCGTGATTGACAGCGCCCCGTCGCACAACGCAGCGTCGACCGACGCGTGATCGAGGTGAACGCCGCGCACGCTCGAGTCCTCCAGCGAGAGCGTGCCCGAGATGTCATAGTCGTCGAGCGCAAGCTGTCCGGCCGTCAGCAGGTTTCGAACCGTTGCCGTGACCTGCCCGGTGCCGGACAGCGTTGCCGCGAATCGATCATCGGCGAACGGGATCGCCGGATTCACGTCTTGGAAGGCTCCGTTGTACGTCGCGGTCAGCGTGCCCCCGCTGATGTTCATCGACACGTCGGCGTCGGTGAACGCGGCAGCGAAGAGATCGGCGCGCGTCAGCCGTCCCGTCACCGTGAGCGTCAGGTTGCGATCGCTGCCGCTGCCGTCAACGCGAAAGCGACCGTTGATCGTGCCCTCGTAGCGTGGGTCGCGCATCCAGGCGACGTCGAGCCCTCGGCCGAAGCGCGTCACGCTAACTGCTGAAATCGCACCCTCGCCGGAATATCGCAGCAGACGCCGCGACGTGTCGATCGTGCCAACGGTTCCCGCACCAATCGAGGCGCCGAGAAATTGCGAGGGGCCGAATGTGGCGCGCCCGACGATGTCGGGGTGGTTGAACCGGCCTGAGACGTCGTATGCGAATGTCAGCCTGCTGTCCACACGCGGCACGGGAACCGTCGCCGGCAGTCGGCGCAAGTCGACCCCTGCCGCCCGCCCGGCGAACCGGTACGGATATGGCTCCGCGAGGCCGATGGAGCCGGTGCTGATCGAAACGCTCGCGGAGTAGGCGGCTGCCACTGCCTGCTCAATGAGGACGGCATCCTTGGTGATGCGGCCTTCGGCGCGCAGATCGTTCGCCGCATACCCCATGTACATCACGCGCGGACCGGTAAAGCGATACGTACCCTGAGGGAAGTGTTGACCCAAGCCGAGCGCCAGATCGAAGACGACCTTCCCCGTGATGTCCGACGGGCGGTCGCGCCGATTGAGCCAGTGACCGAGCTCGAGTCGCTCGACGTCAACGGTGCCGCGACTGTGCCAGCCGGGTTCGGTCGTGTCGAGTGTCAGGTGGCCGCGAACCGCGCCACCCCCACCGGTGAGCCGCAGGTCGACGCCAAGCGCGCGCGGGTTGCCCTTCAGTAACGCCTCGAAGGAGGACTCGACGGCGATGTCGCGAAGGCCGTGAATTATCCCGGCCCATTCCTGAAATGCAAATCGATCGGCGGCCACCCGCAGATTGAAATGAGTCGGCTTTGCGTCGGTGTCGATCAAACCGCGGAGGGTGAACGTCGAGCGTGATGTGATGACCCGAAGCGTGTCGAAGAACCAGCCGCCGGGTCCGTGTCCGAACGTGCCCGTCATGCCGGTCACAGTCAGGGCCGGCTGCAACCCGATCCACGACATCCAGTTGAACGTCAATCCCCACCGCTCCGGAACGGACGCAAACGAGAGCGACGCGTTGAGCGATTTGAATGTCGTCGGCGCATGGGCGTCGCCAAAATCGAGCGGGTTTTTGACATGGACCTCGCCATCGACGATCTCGATCGTCTGCACCTCAATCGGCCGCCCAGGTCCCGATCGTTTCGCCTCGGGTTGCTCGCGTTTGACGAGCGCACCGAGGTCCCACCGGCCGTCCGCCTGTCGGGCGCCGACGATTCGTGGCCGGACCAGGCGGACGCGGCGAACGACGACGCCCGGTCCGAGCAGCTCGCGGATGTTGTAGTCGACCGTGATGTCGTCGATGGCGACGAGCGGTCGGCCGTCACGTGACAGCCGGACGTGGCCAAGTTCGATTCCGCGGAAGAGTGATCCGCGCAGTGATTCGATCTCCAGCGTCGCCGTCAGGTGCTTGTTGGCCTGACGGACGATTAATTGGCGGATCTGGTCCTTTCCCCAGGTGGTTTCGAGCGTGGCGATTGCGAGGCCGATGATGCAGAGGATAACGAGGACGAGGCCGATCAGAACCAGCGCGACGCGTCGGAGCCGAGCCACTTCATCACGATGTTATCAACGGTTGTGCCGTCGACATCCGGCGTGGACTCAGCGGCAGTAGCTGCGGACGAGCTGGAGCAGACGGTCGAAATCGAGTGGTTTCTTGAGGAACGCGTCGGCCGGGACCTCTGCGGTGCGAGCCAGATCCAGGGCCGACAACGCGATGACCGGCACGTCCGCAACGGCCGGATCGGCCTGCTGTTTCCGCCGGAATTCCCATCCGTCCATGACCGGCATCATGAGGTCGAGCAGGATGACGTCGGGCTTCGTGCGGTGATCCTGCAGGTATTCGAGCGCCTCCTGGCCGTTTGCCACAGTTGCGGCGTGAAACCCTTCCAAGGTCAACAGCTGCGCCATCATCTCACGCAGATCCGCGTCGTCCTCAACGATCAGGACTGGACGGTGTGAGACGACCGATGACGTCATGAAGGCATACGCCTTATCTCAGCTTGTCACCATTTATCGGCTGGGCAAGCCGGCGATTATAGGTCACCGGCGCCGCCCGCGGTGCCGCCGTCGGCACCGCGATACAATCACAACCTATGGGACGAATTACAACTCTTTTGGTAGCCGCCGTGTGCGCGGCGGCGGCCCTGGGCACCGGCGTGCAGGCGCAGCGCCGCGGTGGGCCGGCTCAGGCGGAAGCCGCCGGCCCGTTTGGCGCCCTTCGCTGGCGGAGCATCGGACCGCCGCGCGGCGGTCGGTCGATTGCCGCGGTCGGCGTTGCGTCGCGGCCGTACGAGTACTACATGGGTGCCACCGGCGGCGGGTTGTTTAAAACCACCGACGGCGGCGTGACCTGGCGGCCCATGACCGACGGCCAGATCCACAGCTCGTCGGTCGGCGCCGTCGCCGTCGCGCCGTCCAATCCCGACATCGTCTACATCGGCACCGGCGAAGCCGACATCCGGGGCAACATCATTCAGGGCGACGGCGCGTACAAGTCCACCGACGGCGGCAAGAGCTGGACCCATATCGGGCTTGGCGAGACGCAGGTGATCGCGA
>JBPYEE010000481.1:0-3955 GCA_051985095.1 Vicinamibacterales bacterium
TGCTCGCGGAGGACGCGATTTCGGCCCGGAGATAGTCAATTACCTCGCGTTGCTCCTGGTGACCCAGCCGGCCTGGGCGAAGAGCAGAAACCGGAACGGGTGCGAAACCGAAGTCATTGAGCGCAGACTATCAAACAGACCCGGCGGCATCATTCAGCTGGTTGTAACGATCGACTCTCGACCACCTCCGGCAACCAAATCTGACCGCAACTCGATCGACTTAATTTGACCATACGGCGTCAACGTCTCGGCCGCGCCGGTTGGTTGCCAGCTTGAGGTGCGATGAATCGCGGTTTTGAGTGTCCACGGAGGTGAATGGATTACGCGGCCACCAGCAGCTCGTTGAAGAACGGTCTCTCTGATCGAGGGATTGATGGCGGTCGTGCGGTGATTCCTTCCGCGCAACCGACGGACCAGGAGGATCATATGCTGGCAGAGACTTTCGTCGACTGCCGTTGGGTTCCACTCGCAGAAGGGCTGACGGGGTCGATATCGTTCGGACACGAGCAGCTCAGGCGTGTCCGTCGTTGCTTCAACTGCGAGGCAGGGGTATGTCCGTCGTCGCGGCTCTTGATAGTCAACGACCTGCCCGACCGTGCCCGGATGACCTGCAGGGCGCGGAGACACGACGCCCGACGCGCATCGAGGCGACTCGGCCATTCCATTCCGGGCAACCAACCCGGATGGGTGATGCGCCTCTTTCGATTGCTTTTTAGGATACGTTGCTTTTTTCGGAGATCCATGTCCTCGGTCGGATCATGCCTCGGGACGTGCGACAGGTCGAGCGTTGCATCTGCCGGGGGTCGATGTGCTGGAAGCCGTCATCGCGCAAACGGATTCACGGACGACATGACGTGTCCTTACGACCACACGAAAACCGGCATGCAGGGATCACAGGAGCAGACCTGATGAAAATCATCACGTACGACCGCTTCAAGCCGGGAGTCACCATGGAGAGGATTCAACCTTTTTTGCCTCAAGAGGTAGCCAATGTCTGGCGTCTCTGGAAAGCGGGCATCGTGCGGGAGAATTACGCCAGAGCCGACGAGCCCGGTGTCGTCATCGTCTTCGAGTGCGAGAGTGTCGAGCACTGCAAACGGTACACGGACGACTTCCCCCTGACGAAAGCAGGACTACTCGAATGGTTCTTCATTCCCGTTCAAGTACCGCTACCCATTGAAACCCTGTTTCGCGGCGACGTTGATACGGCGGAACCCTATGATCGGACGATGACATCGCCGATTCGCCGATGACTCGCGACGTGTCATGGCGGGTGGCAGCTCAACAGCTATCAACAACTGGGAGTCACAATCGTGGAATCGGCCTTCGGCTTGAATATTCCCCGGACCCTCGAAGAATTGTGTGACCGGACGCGCACAGCACTCATCGTGTACGACATGCAAGTCGGGATTGTGTCTCAGCTTCCGGATGGCCAATCGATCATCGAACGCGTGGCCGTGGTCCGTCAGGCCGCGCGCGACGCGGGCATGCGCGTGCTATACACCCGTCACATGTCTTTGCCGAACGAAGTCGCCGGGGTGGTTCAACTCCGGACGGCGATGGCCTGGCAGCGTGTTGAACATGTGGGCGATGTCAAACCGGCATTCCTGCGGGACTCCCCGCGATTTCAGATCACGCCCGAACTGACACCCGATCCGACCGAGGCTGTTTTCGACAAGATCACGATGTCCGCGTTCCAGGGAACCCCGCTCGACCTCACCTTACGCGACTGTGGTCTCAATGCCTTCATCATCGTCGGCATTGCGCTCGAGGTCGGCATTGAACCCACGGTGCGTCACGCCTTGGACCTCGGCTATATCCCGATCGTGGTCACGGATGCGTGCGGGTCTCGCGATCAAGCGGCCTCCAAACGGGCGCTCGACGGTCTCGCGTTTGCGGGGGGCTCGCTGCAGACGGATGTCGACACGATCTGCCTTCTCCTCAGGCGAGCTCGTGCCCGTGTGCGGTAGACACGGGGCGTTCCATCGCTCATCGGGTCGGCTGAGCGATGGGCCAGACGAATGGCACGACGCGCGCTGGCGGTGTGTCGAGCGTTATCGCGGCGTCTGGCGCGGCGGGTTTCGTGGGTGCCTGGCGCGCCGTCGATTTCGATCCGGCGCCCTCACGAATGGGATCGAGATCGGCGATGCGCGCGCGCTTCACGTAGCGATGGCACTCGTAACACGTCATCGTCATCGTCGCGTAATGCAGCGCGACGGCGTCGAGGTCGTGATCGCGGGCGGCTGTCGTCAGATCGTTCGTCGCGTTCAGAAAAGCGGTGCTGTACCGTTTGTACTCCGGCGTCGTCAGCACCCACCATCCGGGTTGTTGAGTGGTATGCGACAAGGCGTCGGTTTCGCGTCCTAGCAGGTTGAAGTCGCTCGTCATCACCGCCTCAAGAATCCGTTGAGCGTGCACGAGTTTGTTCTTCATCAGCTGGCGCGTGGCGAGCGTCTGCGGCGACGAAATAACGCCATATGCCAGGATTCCCACCGTGACGATACCGACGCGTGCTGTTCGCGGACACATACCCAGTCCCCTCGCCGCAATTGCTGCAATTGTCGTGCTCAGCGGTCACCCGGAGTGTGACGCGCATCAACGATGCGTGCGCCGTCGATTCCTGGCACCGTCACGCCATGAACCGAGCGTCGGAAAAATGGGCGGAAACGCGATAACCAGACAGTGGGCGCCGACTCTTTCTGCCCGCGGCTCCGCAGGCCAGCCCGACGATGGGGATGTTGACTGACTGAATCAGTCATCAAAATATGCTCCGATGGTTCGCCATCGTCGAGCGGACGTCGTGTGGGCACGCTCGGAGGCGACGGCGCGACCGCAACGGTTGAGACCAGGGAATCCACCGGCCGCCCGGAGAACGTCCTGAAACGTGGCCCCGCCATCCCGGCTTCTCGCGAGCGCGCTTCCGCCGGCGGCGAACACCAGTCGATCATTTTGCGGAGCCCAGGCCAGTTGCCCAACCGCTTCGAACTGCGGAAACTGGTGCACGTACACCCAATTGATTCCGCCGTCGGTCGTGCGCCAGATACCCCGGTCTGGACGCAGACGATCCTGACGATCGTGTGCCGTGATCGCCAATACGGTCTGCGGACTCGTGGGTGACACCGCCACATCCATGACCTGCCATCCCCCAGAGAACCTGGCACGCCGAACTGATCGACCGGCGGTTGAGGCCAAGCGACCTGGTCCCAGGTTTCACCGCCATCAGCGAGCGCCACAGATTGGAAAAGGAGCCGGAATAAACGACGGCTGCATCGTGTGTGCAGGCTAGCGCCAGCATACGTCCGGTCACGGACTGGGATGTCTGACCCTTCAGAGTTGTGTGATCCGCTGTCGGGCTCACATCCAGAATGGCCGTCATGATTGGCTCTTATCAGAGGAGTTACGAGATGCCTGGAATCTCAGACCATACGCCCAGGCATGGCGCATCAGGCGTCACGATCAGAACGGAAGAACGCCCCGGTGAACTTTATTCATCCATCGCTCAATCGATGTGTCACCAAATCGCGGCGTGACCTCGCACCGCCGATTGCTCGAGCGCAAACGGAGACGTCATCCGACGTACACTCCAGAGCAGTGAAACCTTGCGACCGTCCAGGGACGCTCTTGCAACTCCCTGTAATTGCACGACTCCCTGCCGCTCTTTGTTGCGATGGATCACCACAGCTGCTTTCCGTATCAACCTTGCCGCCACACCAAGGAGAGTAACCCCGCAAAGCAATGTGCCCAAAGTGGCGTTCGAACTCTGGGCATCCTACACCGGCCATATAGCCCTAGTTACCGATTGGTTCATCTCGGTGGCCTCTGGTTCGATCAAGCTTCTTTTGGTTCACGGCTTATGGCTTTGGAATCGATTCGCGTGCATCCTCTGCGATGCATCGGCGACGTATCAGGGTTCCAGAACTGCTCGTGCTGTCATTTGTCGCCTCAGAAGAAGACA
>JBPYEE010000482.1:0-6059 GCA_051985095.1 Vicinamibacterales bacterium
GAGATCGCTCGGTCGGCGAGCGTCGCGCAGGTGGACGCGGATGGCGACGAGCAGTTGCGCGACGAGGAGCTGCGCATGACCTTCATGTGTTGCCATCCGGATCTGTCGCGCGACGCCAGTCTCGCCCTGAGCCTGAAAACAATCGGCGGTTTCGGTGTCCGCGAAATCGCGCGCGCGGTACTGGCCGACGAAGCCGCGATCGCGCAGCGCCTGGTCCGCGCGAAACGCCAGATCCGCGATCGGCACCTCACGCTGGAGATGCCCACCGGCGTGGAATTGAGGCAACGGCTCGACGCGGTGCTCGACGTCGTGTACCTGATGTTCAACGAGGGATATGCGGCGCATGAAGGCGCTGATCTGATTCGCCAGGATCTGTGCTTCGAGGCGCTGCGTCTCGGCCTTCTGGTTGCCGGCGCGTCAATCGCGACACCGCGCGCGCATGCGCTTGTGGCGCTGATGGCGTTTCAAGCGGCGCGGCTTCCCGCACGCGTCGACGCGGCCGGGGATGTCGTGTTGCTGGAGAATCAGGATCGCAGCCGCTGGGATGATCGCCTGATCGCGATCGGCTTCCGGCATTTCGACCGATCCATCAGCGGCAGCCAGGTCAGCAGCTACCACGTGCAGGCCGCGATTGCCGCCACCCACGCGCGCGCGCGCGCGTCGGAGTCACCCGACTGGGCGTTGATCCTGCAGCTCTACGATCAGCTGATCGCGATCGACAACTCGCCCGTCGTCGCGCTCAACCGCGCCGTCGCGGTCGCGAAAGTCCACGGCGCGGCGGAGGCGCTGGCCGCGATCGCGCCGCTCAAAGGCGACCCCAAACTGCGCGACTACCACCTGCTGCTCGCCGTGCGCGGCGAGCTGCTGCTCGAGCTCGACCGCACCGCCGACGCCGCCGCGGCGTTTCAGTCGGCCCTGGCCTGCGCCGGCACCGAGCCGGAACGACGGTTTCTCCGCCGAAGACTCGAGACGTGCGCGCTGGCGCGCTCGTAGGCAGCGCCTACGGCGTCTGGCGGCACGTGTTACTGCCGACTGGCGCGCGGGACGCGGCGGCCGGCGTCACGCTCAGGAACTGCACCGTCGGCGGCATGGTCGGCGCGAGGGTAATCGAAACCTGCAGGTTCTCTCGCTCGCACTTGAGCGTCCAGCGACCGCGCAGCGCGTTCTCGACCTCATCGAAGTCGTTCGGCGCCGTGCAGGCACCGGCCTGCCGACGCAGCTCGTCGATCGCGGCCCGGCGGCGGTCCTTCGACTGGTCCAGAAACAGGTTGCCGGCCGCGATCCGATCCGCGAGCGCATCGTCCCACTTGATGACCAGTTGCGAGACCGCGTTGCGCGCATCGGTCAGCGCCTTGGACGGTCTGGCCGGACGCGGCTTGATTCGGCCGTCGCGAGCGAGCGCCTCGAGGGCGCTCGACGCGACGCGGCCCCACGACGTGTACGTCGCGTTGCCGAACGCGATGACACCGGCGCCGTGGTCGGGCAGCCACTGCATGATCGATCCGAAGCCGGGCAGACCGCCCGAATGCGACACGATGTACTTGAAAGTACAGGTCTGCGAGACGCGGAGACCAAACGCATAACCGCCTGCGTTCAGCTGAAGGGGGCCGGCGGCGTCCTGGATGACGGCCGCGGGCGCCGGGCGCCACAACTGCTGCATCTCGCGGAGCGACGCGCGGCGAAGGGGCGCCCGTTCGGGACCGTCGCGGGGTGGCCAGGCCGACAGATACACCGACGCGTATTTGCTCAGATCGTTGATCGACGTCAGCACGCCGCCCATCGAGCCACCCGCCCCGTAGGGCAGTTGACGCTCTTCCTTCCAGCGATTGTCTTCCCAGCGGTAGCCGTGCGCGAGCCGATCGGCGGGCACGCGCGATGGCTCGAACGTCGTGGAGGTCATGCCGAGCGGCTCGAGAATCCTCGCCCTGACGAACTGGTCGTACGGCTGCCCGGACGCGCGCGCCACCACGCGTCCAAGGATCATGAAGCCGTAGTTGGAGTATTCGTACGCCACACCGGGTGCGTTCGAGAACGGGATCCCCGCACGAAGCATCTGTGACAGTTGTTCATCGCTGATCGAGAGCTGCTGATCGCCCCACGGGTTGTCTTCGGGGAACCCCTCGGCATGCGACAGCAGGTGGCGGATGGTGATTCGCGGGGCGTCGCTCGTCGGATACTTCAACGACGCGAGCTCGGGAACGTACTTCTCTGCCGGATCGTCCAGCGCGAGCTTGCCTTCATCGCGCAGCGCGAGAACCGCCATCGCCGTGAAGCTCTTCGTCATCGACGCGATGCGGAACACCGTGTCGGCATCCGGCGGCGCCTTGGTCGCCAGATCCCGATAGCCGGTCGCGCCGGTATGGACCAGGCGGCCGTCGATGATGACGCCCCAGGCGGCGCCGGGGACATGGTTTGCGGCGACGAAATCCTCAAACAGGCGATCGATGTCGACGAAGGTCGATTGCGCCGACAGTCCCACCGTCATGGTCGCCGCCAGCAGAACGATTGATGTGCGCATGCGCCGAGATTATGATGCAGCGCTATGAATTCACCAATCGATCGCCGCCAATTCCTGCTGTCGATCCCTGCGCTCGCCGCCGCGCCGCGGCTCGTCGCACAGGGCGCGAAATCGCAGTTGAAGATCCGCGGGTTCAACCATGTCACCCTCGTCGTCTCCGACCTGAAGCGATCAGTGGACTTCTACCAGGGGCTGTTCGGCCTGGCCAGGGAGCGGCACACCCGGACGCTCGACGCCAGCCTGCGCCTCGCGCCGGGCCTCAACCTCGATCTCACGACCGACCGGCCGGATCGCACGCCGCGGATCGATCACTTCTGTTTCGGCCTCGATCGCTTCAGCGTCGACCGGGTCGTGGCGACGCTGGCCGAACACGGCGTCGTCCGGAGCGACGATCGCGGCGCGATGAAGGTCCAGGTCAGCACCCGCGATGGCGCCGAGCTCCTCTACGCCGGGGATCCCGATGGGATTCTGTTTCAGCTCCAGGATCCGACCTACTGCGGCGGCACCGGACCGCTCGGCAACCGGTGCGCGGCGCCGGAGCCGGCACCGAAGAAAGGCTTGATTGCGCTCAAGGGGTACAGCCATCTGACCGTGTTTTCAACGGACTCGCAGCGGTCGAACCGCTTCTATCAGGAGCTTTTCGGGATGCCGATTCGGTCGTATCAGGGACCGACTGCGCCGACGCTCGCACTCGGGTCGGTCGAGTTCCTGATGTTCACCGGCGGCGCGGCGGGGCGGGGCGGGACGCCGCGACCCGCGAGCATCAACCACTACTGCTTCAACCTCCAGGGGTTCGACCCGGACAAGATTCTGAAAACGCTCGAGAGCTACGGCATCCAGGCGCGCGAGGGGCAGACCGGTCCGGTCGGGCCGATGCGCCACTACATCAGCATGCGGATGGAGAATCGCGGCGGGGCGAAAGAAGGGACACCCGAGCTGTACTTCACCGACCCCGACGGTATCCTCGTGCAGCTGCAGGACGTGAGTTACTGCGGCGGCGCCGGCGTGCTCGGGAGTGTCTGTCCGCCGCTCCGCGCATAGGCACCACCCATCGCGCCCGCGCGGCGTGGTCGCCCGTGCGGTCAGGACGCGCTGTAGACCTTCTTGGCGAGATAGCTCTTGCGCGCGCGGACGGTCATGCCCGATCCCGCCACCGTGACGGCCAGCGTGTGCATCTTCCCATCGAGGTTCTGGGGCGTAAAGCCGAGCGCATACTGGTGGTGCAGTTCTTCGGCAACCCGTTTGAAGGTCGACGGGAGGTCGACGGTGTCGGTGAGCTCGAAATAGCCGCCGCCGGTGGCCGCCGCGATTTTCGGCAGCCCTTCGTCGGGATGGTCGTCGACGGCGAAAGACCGGGGTCCGCCGCCGTAGCCGCCGTAGCCGCCGCGGCCGAACCCGCCACGCCCGCCGAATCCGCCGAAGCCGCCGCCGCCGAAGCCGCCGTGCCCGCCCCGACCGAAGCCGCCGCTGGTCATCTGCGGTCCGTTCTGTCCGGCGAGGCCGATGGCATACACCATGACGTCCTCTTCCTCGGCCCGATTCATGACATCCTTCAGCGAGTTGTTGTGGTTGCTGAAATTCATCGGATTGTCAACGCCGTCGGTGAACACGAGGATCACACGGCGACCCTCGACGTGTAAGAGCGACGTGATGCCGACGTTGACGGCATTCCAGAGCGGGGTCGGCCCCTCGGGCTGCAGCTCCGTCTGCAGGATGGTGAGCAGCTCCTCGCGATCGGAGGTGAAGTCCTGCGGATCGAGCTGGATGCGATTCGAAAAGCTGCCGACGCGCGCTTTGTCGGCGGGCAGCATGACCTCGACAAACGCCTCCGCTGCCTTCTCGACGCGCTCGAAGTTCGCGCGCATGCTCCCGCTGCGATCCAGCAGCATGACCACGGTGATCGGCTGCGTGTCGTTGGCAAACAGCGACAGCTCCTGCTTCTTTCCGTTGTCTCCGATCGAGAACTGGTCGCGTCCGAGATCGGTGACGAGCCGGTTGACGGCATTCGTGACGGTGGCATACACCGCGACGGTCTGCGCCGCGCTCGAAAACGTCGGCGGTGGCTGCTGACCACCGGCGAGCACCGCCGCCACGGCACGCACGCCGCGTCCTCCGTTGACGGAAGGCAGAAACACTAGCAAAAGTACGAGCGGGACGACGGGTTTCCACGGACCCGCCCTACGGGCGGCGAGCCATCGCATTGACGACCTCCCAGTTGAACCGGACAAACCGATGGAGCTCGCTGACGAGGAGCCGCTCTTGATCACTGTGAGATCCAAAGCCTTTCGGTCCGTCTTCCATGTCGGTAGCAGGACCTATGCCGAAGCACTGGACGCCGCGCGCCCGCAGCTGTGCCATATCGGTCGCGCCGGTACTCATCGTCGGCAGCGTGACCGTGTCATAGATCCGTGTCACGGCCGCTTCGATCGCCTTGAACGCCTCGGAATCGAGCCGCGCGACGGCCGTCTTGCCGCGCTCCCCGGCGTTTGCCGCGAAGCGGACGTCGATGGCCGGATCGTTGACGACCTTCTTCACCTGCTCGAGAAAGGCGGCGGGATCCTCGTCCGGCACCATTCGGACGTCGAGCGTCGCCGTGGCTTCTGACGGAATGACGTTGGATCGGTACCCGCCCTGAAAGATATTGGGCGACACCGACGTCCGCAGCATCGAATCGTGGCGCGGCTCGTTTTCGAACAGCCACTCGTCGGCCGCGCGTGCTGCGGAAGGGTCGGGCGACACGACGTCGCGGTAGTACTTCGCCTGTTCCGGCGGCGCGATGGACGCGAGCCGGCGAAAGTACGTGCCGGTCGTCTCGTTCAGCTTGATGTCGGGCCGCCACGCACCGATTCGGCCGACGGCGGCCGCCAGATGGACGATTGCGTTCGACTTGAGCGGGATCGACCCGTGGCCCGAAATGCCGTGGGCGACCAGCTCGATCCCGCGCGGGATCTTCTCCATCGTCTGGATCTCCGCATACCGCGCCTGCCCGCGCTCGCGCGTCACGTTGCCCCCTTCGGCGAGGCAGTACTCGGCGTCGATGTCGGCGAAGTGCTGCGCGATCATGAACTGAATGCCGATCCGCGACGCGCTCTCCTCGCCGGCTTCGTTCAGCAGGATCACGTCGCGATCGAGCGGCACATTGAGCCGTTTCAGCATGAGCAGCGTCATGAGCCCGGCCGTCGTATTGTCCTTGTCGTCGATGGTTCCGCGGCCGTAGACGTAGCCGCCGTCGAGCGTCGCGCTGAATGGCGGAAATCTCCACTTCGACGGGTCGACGGGGACCACGTCGGTGTGGCCCATGATGAGCAGCGGGCGCCTGGTGCCGTTCCCCTTCAGCCGCGCGACCACGTTCGGGCGATCGGGTTCGAGCGCGTAGATCTGCGCCGGGATGCCGTTCTCGTCGAGCACCTTCTTGATGTACTCGGCGGCCGGACGCTCTTTCGCAACGGTGTCGAAGCGCAGCAGCGTCTGGTAATGCCGCAGCGTTTCTTCTTCGATCCGCGGCCAGTCGGGTTGCGTTTGCGCGAGCGCGGGCCTCAGC
>JBPYEE010000483.1:0-11554 GCA_051985095.1 Vicinamibacterales bacterium
TGACGGCCGCGAACGTGATCGGATCGTGCGCGCTGATGCCGAAGAGCTGGTTGGCCATCAGTCGACTCAGGCCGATCGCGGTCACGATGCCCGCGGCGGCCCCCACCAGCGCCGTCCGTGCACCGTAGCCGAGCACGAGCTGCAGGATGTCGCCCCGATTCGCGCCCATGGCGATCCGCACGCCGAATTCGCGCGTCCGCTGGGCGACCACATAGGCGATGGCGCCGTACAAGCCAACAGAGGCCATCGTCAGCGCGAGCGCAGCGAATGCACTCAACACCGTCATCGACACGCGGCGTGGCGCCAGCGACTTGGCGACGACGCTCTCCAGGGTCGTCACGTTGTAGATCACCATGCGCGAATCCCACTGTTCAACGGCGCGGCGCACCGGGCCGATGATCGCCGCCGGATCGCCGTCCGTCCGGATGACAACGGCAACGGCCTTCGCGACGAGTGGCATGAGCGTCGGCGGAAGCTGCATGAACGGATAATAGAACTGCGCCTGGATGGCGGACCGGCCGTCGCCGTCCGGACCCCACTGTTTGACGTGCCCGACCACGCCGACGATCTCGGCTTCGACGTTGAACTGTTCGAGATGGACGTGGCGCCCGATCGGATTCTGCCCATGGAAGAATGACCGCGCGAACACGTCGTCGATGTCGATCACCACCGGCGCATCCTCGTCGTCCCGAGTGGTGATGAACCGCCCGCGCTGGAGCGTCATGCCCATCGCCTCACGGAATCCAGCTTCAGCAAGGTAGAACATCGCCTGCGGCATGTCGGTGTCCGACGCTGGTTTGGGCTGACCGACGATCCAGAACGGCAGTGACGAATCGTGAATCATCGGGCGCGATCCGAGCGTCACCGACACAGCCTGAGCTCCGGGAACCGTCCGCATCAGCTCGTCGAACCGCCGCAGACGCGCACGTGTTTCTGCGGCGCTCGTCGCCGGCGTAGCCGGCATCGAGAGGCTGAAGGTGAGGGTGTGGCGGGGATTGAACCCGGGATCCACCCGCCACAGCACTGCCAGCGTCCGGATCATCAGCCCGGCGCCGACGAGGAGAGTCAGCGCCATTGCCACTTCCGCGGCGACGAAGGCATCCTGCAGCCGGTGGCGGACGCCGCTCGAACCCCGGCAGCCGTCATTGATCAATGGCTGCACGCTCGTGCGGGTCGTCTTGAGTGCCGGGATTAGACCGAAGCCGATCCCCACGGCAAGTGAGAGCAGCAGGGCGAAGAGCAGCACCTGCGCGTCGACGGACACTTCGTTGGCGCGCGGCAGCGTGCCCGGCAACAGGGCGGTGACGACGCCGACGGCACCGAAAGCGAACCACGTCCCGAGCGCTCCGCCGAACCCCGCGAGCAGCACGCTTTCGGTCAGCAGCTGGCGGACGATCTGTGCCTGACTGGCGCCGAGTGCCATGCGCACAGCGAATTCGCGCGACCGGGTCATGGCCCTCGCCAGCAGCAGGCCGGCGACGTTCGCGCACGCCGTCAGCAGCAGCAGGCCGACGGCCGCCAGGAGCACGAGCAGAAACGGGCGCACGTCGCCGACGATGTCGTGCTTCAGCGACACGAGCGAGATACCGGTCGATTTGTCGACCTCCGGATACGCCGCGGCAAGATCGCGGGCGACGTCGTCCATATCGGCGGCGCCCTGCTGGAGCGTAACGCCGGCCTTCAGTCGGCCGACGGCGTGCGCGCTCAGGTCGATGCGACGGTCGCGAAAGGACGGATCGTCCCACTGTCCAATCGGCGTGTACACGTCGCGGACGGTCCCGTAAAAACTGAAGGTCGCGGGCACTACGCCGACGATCGTGTAAGAGGTGCCGTTGAGCGTCATCGCCTCTCCAATGACGTCGGGCGACGACCCAAACGTGCGCTTCCAGAATCCGCCGCCGAGGATCACAACCGGCGCGGCTCCAAGTTGGTCGTCGTCGGCCCGAAACGTGCGACCGAGCGCCGGCGCGATGCCGAGCGTTGAAAAGAAGTCCGCTGACACCATGTACCCGCTGAGCCGCTCACCTTCGCCCCGGCCCGTGAAGTTGTAATCCTCATTGCGGTACAGGGCCATTGACGAGAACGCGTGATTGTTTCGCTGCCAGTCGAGGAAGGTCGGATAGCTGATCGGCGCGCGATCGTACGCAGGGGTTCGATCGTCCAGTGCGACCAGCTGGTCCGACTGCGAGAACGGAAGCGGGTTCAATAAAACGCCGTCGACGATTGAGAAAAGTGCGGTATTCGCCCCAATGCCGAGGGCCAGCGTCAGCACCGCGATGGCTGTGAAGCCCGGCGACTTGGCGAGGATCCGCGCGGCGTACCGGACGTCCTGCACCAGGGCGCTCATGATGCGCGGAGCCTGCTCACGGTCAGCGTGATTGACGGTCCGACGACGATCAGGTGCACGGCGAGGACCGACAGAAAGGTGGGCCACACGATGCGGCGCGGCCCGATCGCCGACAGCGGAACCACCACGAAGTTCATGAACAGATGGACGGCCGCGCCGAACAGTACGCCGGCGACGATCGGGTGATCGTTCAGCTCGGGCCTCAATCGGCTCAGTGCGTAGTACGTCGCGGCGGCACCGAAGGCGACCATGAAATGTGCCGTGACCCCGACGGCAACAGCGGTCGATCCACCAGTCGACGCAGCGCGCCCCAGCGCGCCGCGCGCGATCCCCTGAAACACCTGTGCGGGGCTGGCGCCGAACCAACCGAACAGCAGGATTGCGCTTAAGCCGTCGAGAAGCCCGCAGATCGTACCGGCGGCGGCAATGGCGCGCATGGTGGGCAATGTCAACCGATCAAGCGCCGCTCGGCCCGGCGCACGCTCCCTGGGCGTCGGGCGGCGTCGATCGCAGCCGCCAGCGCTTCCATGCCTCGGCGTAACGCTTCCGGGGGCATCGACGCGAACCCTAACAGCAGTCCGCGAGCGGTCTGTCGTCCGATGTAGTACGTTCCCACCGGCGCGACCTCGATCCCGCGGTCCCGAGCTTCCTGGCACACGCGTTCTTCATCGACGCCGTCCAGATCGGCAACGGCATGCAGACCGGTCTGCACCGGTCGCAGCCGCAAGGCGCCGCGACACAGTTCCCGCGCGGCCGTATCGAGCGCTTCAAGGCGTTCGCGATAGACGGACCGCATCCGGCGAAGATGCGTCGCGTAATGGCCGTCGCCGATGAAATCGGCGAGGGCCATCTGCTCGAGAAGCGGTGGATGGACATCCGCCGCGCGTCGCGTCGCGTGAAAAGCCTCGGTCAGGTCGTTGGGGACGATGACGAAACCAAGCCGCAAAGCGGGGAAGATCGACTTGGCGAACGTGCCGAGGTAAATGACCCGGCCATCCGCGTCGAGACCGTGCAGAGATTGCAGCGGTCGAGACGTGTAACGAAATTCGCTGTCGTAGTCGTCTTCGACGATCCAGGCATCGGTCTTCCCGGCCCATCGCAGCAGCGCAAGCCGTCGCGTCAGGGTCATTGGCACGCCGAGGGGAAATTGATTGGAGGGGGTGACATAGGCCAGGCGAGCGTGGGGTGCATCACGCATCCCGCGGGAGACGTCCAGGCCGCGACTGTCGACGCGAACGGGCACGATACGCGCACCGGCCTGCGTCAGCGCACTCCGCGCGCCGGGGTACCCCGGCTCTTCGAGCCAGACGTGGTCGCCGGGGTCGAGCAGCGCGGTGCCGATCAACTGCAACCCTCGCTGCGCACCGGCGACGATCACCACCTGGTCAGGTGCGCATCTCGTGCCGCGGCCGACTTGCACGTATTCAGCAATCGCTTTTCGGAGTTCCAGCCAGCCGCCGGCATCGGCGTAGTCCAGTTGACGCGACGTCGTCGACCGCATGCGCCGATTGACGAGCTGCGACCAGAGTCGAAACGGAAAGCGGTCGAGGGCCGGAATCCCGAGACGGAACGCGCGCGGGGGACCACTCAGTCGTCGGGCAGGCGCGGGGATGCCCGCCAGCGCGTGTCCGCGCCGCGACAGCGGGGGATGCTTGATCCGGGCGGGCTGTGGCGGCGAGCTGGCGCGAGGCAGGTCGTCGGGCAGCTCGCCGGCGACGAAGGTGCCCGACCCGCGCCGAGTCTCCAGGTAGCCTTCCGCGATAAGTTGTTCGTAGGCCAGCAGCGTCGTCGTTCGTGATACGCGCAAGTCGTCGGCGAGCGCACGTGAGGAGGGCAGACGCGCCGCTGGCGCGAGAACACCGTCGAGAATCGCGCGACCGACGGCCGCGTACACCTGCCGTTGGAGTCCTTCGCCGGCCCGCGGATCGATTCGAATCAGGAGACCGGCCGGAGTCCCACGTAGGTGGTTACCTCCAATCTCATGCATTTGGCTCGCACGATGATACCACTTGATTCACCGGCGCAAGTGGCTGCATTCGGTTGCCGCCAACTGGTCATCCACTCATCCGTCCTGTCAACGATTGACACGGCATCTTGTGGAGACATCGCGCAACGATCCTTGCGCACCTGACGTGGCGCATGATTGCGCCCTCGAACGGAGGACTGTATGGCAATGAAGGACACAGCGCTCGCGTTCTTCGACGCGTGCGAGACGGGCAAGGGCTGGGCCGGATGCCGACAGTATTGCCATGCAGGTGCGACGTTTTCGGCGCAGACCGGCGCGCTCGTAGACGTCAGGACGCTCGAACAATACACGGATTGGATGAAGGGGCTTTACGGCCCCTGCCCTGACGCGAGTTACGAGATTCGCTCGTTCGCCGTGGACGAACATCGGCGGAACGTGAGCGCGTATGGCGTATTCCGCGCGACGCATACCGGAGAGGGCGGACCAGTGCCCCCGACAGGGAAAAGCGTCGAAGCGGACTACGTGTATGTGATGCAGTTCGACGGGGACCGCATCAAACACATGACCAAAATCTGGAACGACACCATCAGCCTGCAGCAACTCGGCTGGGCGTCCTAGGGCCCGGCACCCTCGGTTGCCACCGCGAGCGCGTGACAGGCTCGGGTTGTGAGAGAGCCCGGCGCGGATGCGCGAATTCGCACCAGCGCGCCGCTCTTGTCTGTCAGTCGGCAAACGGGACCCCACGGCGGCGCTGTGCCGTCAGACGGGTCCCGCATCGAGCTTCTCCTCTTCCAGGAACTGTGGACCGGTGCTGCCCCGGTTCGAGCACTAATATGCGACGACCTGGCCGTCTTTCCGGTGATCCGACCCGCCCCGATAAAACCCGTTGAGCACGCCGTTGGTCGATAACGCGGTTGAACCACTGTCAGGCGTGAACATGATGGCCTGGTAGCCGCCCATGGGGCCGCCATTGGCGGCTTGCGCCTTGTGACCCATTGCGATCAAATCCTTTCCAACCAGACCGAAGAGCTTTGTTTCCAGCGTCATCGTGTTCGGGACCTGACTGTGGTGGAAACGAGCCATGTCTGTAGCCGCCTGGAGATTCGCGCCCAGATCGAGGACGTTCACGAGGACCTGTGCGATCCCTTGTGCCTGCATGTCGCCGCCCATGAGCGTGACCGTCATCAGCGGGCGGCTGTTGTGCATCACGAATCCGGCGGACAACGTATTGAACGGTCGCTTGTGGGGCGCAATCACATTCGGGCTCTTGGGATCGAGCGTGAAGAGCGCGCCGCGATTGTGCAGGACGACTCCATAGCCGGGTACGGTGACTCCGGATCCGAATCCGCCGTAGTTGCTGTTCACCCATGACACCATGTTGCCCCAGCGATCCGCCGTCGAGAGCACGATCGTGTCGCCGGCGCCGGAGACATTGGCGCCGGGCCTGCTCTGCGATGCGCGATCAGGATCGACGTGACTGCAGAGCGACTGCGCGTAAGGTTTCGACAACAGCTTGGCGACCGGGACCGAGACGACGGTTGGATCCGCGTTATGGGTCAGCAGATCCGTATACGCGAGCTTCTTCGCCTCGATGAGGAAGTGCCAATACTTCGCGCTGGTCGGACCAAGCGTCGCCAACGTTTGTCCGGGTGCCCAGACCGGGACGCACGCCTCGAGAATGTTCAGCATCTCGTCGGCTGCCCATGTCTGCGCCGGTGGTGGCAAGGTTGACACGTCGTAGCCGTGATAGTTCGTCGTCGTCACGTTGACCCACTCGCCGCTGTATGAAGCCAAGTCCTCTTCGGTCATCGTCCCGCCCAGCTTCTGCGACTTGGTCACGATCGCGCGGGCCACATCGCCCTTGTAGAACCCGTCGCGTCCTTTGGCCTGAAGGATGCGAAACGTCTTGGCCATGTCGGGGTTGCGATACAGCTGGCCTGCGCGCGGCTGTTGCCCGTCGATGTACCAGGTGGCGATCGAATCGGGATCCACCTGGGCGCAGCACTTCCGGGGATCGCTCGGAGTTTCCGGAAGCGCCCGCGGGAGGCGCCAGTCGTTCGCGATCCGTTCCGAGACCGGGAACCCCTTGTCGGCGTAGTCAATGGCGGCTTGCAAGGTCTCTTTGAACGTCATCGTGCCGAACCGATGAAGCACCTCGTCCCAACCCCAGACGGACCCTGGAACCGTGGCCGTCAGGATGCCGGCAGACGGCATGCCCGAACCCGGGCCCCAGTTCGCTGGGTTCCACGAGTAGCCAAGCTCGTTCATGTGCGCCAGGGTTTGCCCGCTCGGTGCTTTCCCGCTCGCATTCAGTGCGTACAGCTTGTTGTCCTTTGCGATGTAGATGATCGTGAACAGGTCGCCGGCCATGCCGACGTTCATCGGCTCGACCAGGCTCAAGACCGCGGAGGTCGCCACGGCAGCGTCGATCGCGTTGCCACCCTTTTTCAGGATGTCGAGCCCTGCCTGTGCAGCCAGCGGCTGGCTCGCGGCCACCATGCCATTACGCCCCATGACCTCGGACCGGTGCTGTGCCAGCCAGCCTTCCGATCGGTCGCCGTCGATGGCGCTGCACCAGGCGGGTTGCGGCTTTGCGCTGCAGGATTGAACTGGCGATTGTGCCTTGACGAGCCAGGTGGTGGCGATCGCGATCGCCACGGCGACGATGGGAGTTCTACGCAGATTCATGTTTGAGGCCTCGCATTACAGGGGAGTCTACGCCCAGCCGAGTCGATTTCAACCACCCAACGTTCCACCGGCTCGACCAGCGCAGTCTCATATGGCGCAACCAAACCAAACGGGGCGGTCAGCGGCGGTCTTCCGAACCCTCAGGCGGCGCCGATCGCCGTAGCGTCACGCGCCGACAACGCAGGAAGCAGAGACAACACGGCGGCAGCGCGCATGCCACGCCGTGACGTCGATTGACACGGATCCTCCGGCGAAATCGATTGAACACCGAGATCTCGCGCCGCTGACGCGGAGTCATCAGGATCGCGTGTTTGTTTGCAACTCGTTGGTCCGGTGGAACTTGAACAGTATCAGTTAAACCGTGGTGGATTCTGCATGTCGCGACTCAAAAGGCGGGAGGTCGCAGGTTGAGTCGCGGGCCGCCAATGGAATCAACAACATAGCGAGTGCCCAGACGGGCGGTCGAAGCCTCTATTGATGAAGAATCGTGACGCATTCGTCGCCGACGGTTTCCGCCTTCGCACGACCGTTGCGGGACGATCTTGCCCGCGCTTCAATGGTCTGGGCCGATGGCGCCAGGCTGTGCCACCTTTCGCCGCGAGCGTCATCAATGATGCGCGGCGTCGGTCCAGCCGGTTCCACTCCTCACGGGCTTCGAGGTTCGAGGACACACCGAATCGCCGCTCAATCCGGCTGTGGTGAGCAAACGGTCCTGGCTTGTCGGCGCGCCCTGCTCTTCTGGCGATTCTCTGTCGGCGATCGCAATACGGTTCATTTACGAGCCGACGTTCATGGTCCCCGTCGGCGTATAGTACGCGGCACGGAGGCTCGTCGATGCGTGCGTACGTGAGGAACAAAGCATTCCTATTCATCTTCGTGCCCGCGGCGTTTCTCGCCGCATGGTGGTCCCGGACGCTGCAGGCTGAGGACGTCTATAAAGCGGTCCCCGGATGGGGGCAACAGCTGCCGAATGGAATGAAGTGGGGAGAAACATCGGGTATGGCCATCGACGCGCAAGGCACCATCCTCGCGTTCACGCGCGCCGAGCCGCCCGTCATTGAGCTGAACGCCGAGGGTCGAGTCCTGCGGACCTGGGGCGACCGGATGTTCGTGTGGCCGCACGGCATCCGCGTTGACCGCCAGGGGAACATCTGGATGACAGACGGCCAGAACAACCCTGAAGGCACGAACGGGCAGCTCGTGTACAAGTTCAGCCCCGACCACAAGCTCCTGATGACGATCGGTACGAAGGGCGTGGCCGGCGACGGACCCGACACATTCAACGGTCCCACTGACGTCGCCGTTGCAGCCAACGGCGACATCTTCGTCACCGATGGCCACGTCAATGCGCGCGTCGTGAAGTTCACGAAGGAGGGCCGCTTCATCAAGGCGTGGGGGAAAAAAGGCAGCGGCCCCGGCGAGTTCAATCTGCCACACGCGGTGGCCATCGACTCCCGCGGACGGGTCTTCGTGGCCGACCGCTCGAACAATCGCATCCAGATCTTCGACCAGGACGGCCGCTTTCTGGATCAATGGACGCAGTTCGGGGGCCCCAGCAGCATCGTGATCCTCCCCGATGACACGTTGTATTCCGTGGACACCTACCATTTCAAAGCCGTTGTGATCGGCAGTGCGAAGGACGGCTCGGTCACGGGTAAGTACACCGATCTCACGATTGCAGAAGGCCTTGCAGTCGAGCCCGGGACGCGGACGCTCTACACCGGCGAGGTTCGGCCAGACAAGATTGGCGACATGGTGACCGGCTCGACGGTTCGGAAGCTGGTGCGGCTGGATGGCAAGAGCAGCGAAAATAGCCGGTGCCTACCTAATGAATCGTCACTCTCAGATCGCCAGGCTGCGCCACGGTATGCCCGCTCTGGGTCATGATGCACGGATAAGCACGGGCCGCCTCGTGGTCCCCGTTGATTAGGGGGTTCGGATGACAGCTCTGATTCGCGCTCTGCTCGCCGTGGCGGCGCTCTCCGTCGCGCCCGGTCAGCGGACGTTTGTCGGCATCATTACGGATGACATGTGCGGGAAGGATCATTCTCAAATGCGTATGGGACCGACCGACGCCGAGTGTACGATGGCGTGCGTCAGCGAACATGATGCCCAGTATGTCTTGTATGACGGCAAGGACATTTACAAGCTGAGTGACCAGCGATCGCCGGCGCCGTTCGCAGGAAAGAGAGTGAGGATCACGGGGACGCTGGACGCGACGACCAAGGCGATCCGCGTGAACTCGATTCGTGCCGCACAGTAAGCGCGTATCGGGTGCGCCGGGGCTTGCCGCGTGCTTGATCAAGAAGGGCACAGTCAGTGAAACAGGGGCATATGCATCTCGACCCAGGCAGCCATTCCCTGCCAACCCGCAGAGGTGCCGATCAGATGCCGGCCCTCCTGCACCGTTAACAAGAAGACCGTCGACCAGATCGTAACCCTCTGCACCTTGCCGGACGACCACCAGTCATAGGCCATCGTCAGCAAAACCAGCGGCCCGAAGCAGATCAGGTTCACCAGCGGCAACGGATAGGGATCAAAGACGGACCAGCGATCGAAGGCGGCGTCCAGAAGTGCAAAGGTCGCGAACAGCATGAGCCGTTTGTGTGCGACCGGATTGGTGCGATGACGGTAGCCAAGCGAAATGAACGCCGCGAACATCAGCATGCCGCCGATCCCGATGGCGTAGAAGGTGCGTGCGCCTTCGGGTGTGTTGTCGCCAAGGTCCCCGACATGTCGGGCCAACCGGTCGCTCGCCGCCAGTACGCCCAAGACGACCATCACGACCGCAAGTCCGAAGCCGAGCAGGCCGATACGGCGGTGCAGCGCGACCCGCCTCGCGACGACGAGGCTGATTTGAGAGACGAACAAAACGATCCAGAGCGTGAAGACCGCGCCGTGGATGTGAATCAGCCGGTTCGGAAGGGGAGCCCGGAACACGCCGGCGAGAAAGTACGTGCGAGCAAACCCTACGAAGACGGCAATCAGCGCCACGACGCCCATGCCCGAGAAGAACAGATCGTCGGTACGAACTCGACGGCGCGGGCGCGCGGCTACTGTTGCCATGGCTCCTCCCGAACGTTGCGGAGTGCCACCCCGCACGTTTCTGGCCGCCATGTTAATCGATATGGTTCAGCTCTGGATGGCGCGCAGCAGGTATTTGCTGCACGAAACAAACTGGCTTTGCCGAGTGAAGCGATATTTCCGTTGTCAGGGCCGCCCTGGGACACGTGAACGGAATGGTAGCTCGATGGCGGTCACCGCTGTTGTCGGTCACTGCACCGCATAGGCTGCGTACGCTCGCTCTGCGGAACATAACGGCCCTTTGGTTCGAAGCGAAATCGAGATTGACACGTGCCCCCGGTTCAGGGGGACTTGTGCATCGGCTTCTTTTGATCCGCAACGGATAGCCTGTTCGTCAACGATCGGTCGAGATCCGCCGGACTCCGGATCGTGTGGGAAGTCATCGAATTCAGTCCTCCGCTGGAGAGGGTATATGGCCAAAATGCGTGTGATGCAGGTGAGCAGACCCGGTGGACCGTTTGAACTGGTCGAACGAGAGATCCCGCAGCCGGGTCCGCGACAAGTACGCATCAAGGTGCAAGCATGCGGGCTCTGTCATAGCGATTCGCTGACGAAAGAAGGACTCTGGCCGGGCATTAGTTATCCCCGCGTGCCGGGCCACGAGCTCGCCGGTGTCATCGACGCCATCGGCTCCGACGTACCTCGGTGGAAGCCTGATCAACGGGTCGGTGTCGGGTGGCTCGGGGCGTATTGCGGCTACTGCGAATCGTGCCGTCGGGGCAGCTTCGTCACGTGTTTGAATCAGGGCGTTACAGGCATCACGATGGACGGTGGGTACCAGGATTATGCGTTGGTGCCTTTCGAAGGGCTGGCGTTGATCCCGGACGAGATCAGTCCCGTTGAAGCGGGCCCGCTGATGTGCGCCGGCATCACCACGTTCAATGCATTGCGCAACAGCGGCGCCCGCCCTGGAGACACGGTGGCAGTCCTCGGCATTGGGGGCCTCGGTCACCTTGGAGTCCAGTTCGCGTCGAGGATGGGCTTCCGCACCATTGCGATCGCGCGTGGCAAAGATAAGGAGCGCCTGGCGAAGCAGCTCGGCGCGCGCCATTACATCGACAGCACGACCACAGATCCCGCTGCGGAATTGCAGCAGATGGGCGGTGCCAAGATTGTCGTTGCGACCACCACCAGCGCGCAGGCGATGGGCGCGACGATCGGTGGTCTTTCAGTGGACGGCCGGTTGGTCGTACTCGGCGCGGATTTCACACCGATGGCGCTCAACACTGCCGGTTTGATTGGTAAGCGGGCCGGGATCTACGGTTGGCCGTCGGGGTCCTCGATCGATTCTGAAGACACAATGAAATTCTCGGCGATGACCGGCGTGCGTCCAATGATTGAGACGTTTCCACTCGAGAAGGCGCAGGACGCTTACAACCGAATGATGAGCAACAACGCGCGGTTTCGAGTCGTTCTCGCCACGGGGGCCTGACCGAGAACGTCGCGACGACGGCCGCCGTGAGATCTAT
>JBPYEE010000484.1:0-16972 GCA_051985095.1 Vicinamibacterales bacterium
GTGTCTCTGCATCGCAGCTCGCCCGCGGCGACGGCATCATCGAGGAGCGTCTGCAGTTCGGCCTGCATCACGCGCGAATGCGCATGCGCGTGTTTGTGAAAGGCGGGATCGACCAGGTCGATTTGCAGAAACGCCAGCCCGTTGGACAGCGCTTCGGCGGACGGCGCCATCGCAGCCATGCACTCCGCCGTGGCGAAGATCGCCGCAAGCGGCGACTGTGTCGAGGCGCGGATCCGTGCAAAGTCGTCGCCCAGCGCCGCCGGACCGGTGGCGACGAATGCGAGCAGCAACCCGCGCTTCGATCCGAACCGCTGCACAAGGGTCGCTGGCGAGATGCCGGCTTCCGTCGCGACGTCGGCGAGCGTCAGGTGCGGTCCGAGGCGGCGGACGGTGCGGCCGGTCGCGGCCATGATGTCGGCGTCCGACGTTTCGCGCCGGCGGGGGCTCACCGTGGTTGATTATAAACGAACGTTCATTTATAGTCACCGCGATGGCCGACCCCCTCACCGGACAAGTCGCCCTCGTGGCCGGGGCCACGCGCGGGGCCGGGCGCGGGATCGCCCGCGCGCTCGCCGCCGCGGGCGCCTTCGTGTACTGCACCGGCCGCAGCATGCGCGGCCACCCCTCGCCGTACCGCCGCCCGGAAACGATCGAGGAAACCGCGGAGATGATCGTCGCCGGCGGCGGCGACGCGATGGCCGTACGCGTCGATCACACGATCGAAGACGAGGTGAAGAGCCTCGCCGCGCGCATCGAGCGGGAACGGGGCCGGCTCGATATCCTCGTCAACTCGATCGCCGGCGAAGACCCGATGATGCACGAGTGGGGATCGTTCTGGAAGACCAACCTCGAGGACGCCGCGGCCATCTTTCGTCAGAGCATCCTGTCGCACATCATCACCGCGAAGCACGCGGCGCCGCTGATGATCCGCGCCAAGCGCGGCCTGATCGTCGAAGTCACCGAAGGGGACACGCTCTCAGCCGGCGGCAATCCGCTCACGCAAACGGTGAAACTGGCGCTCAAAGGTTTCGCGCTGAACATCGCGGCCGAGCTGTACGCCCACAACGTCGCGGCCGTCGCCATCACACCGGGATTCTTGCGCTCAGAATCAATGCTGGAGCAGCAGCGCGTCACGGAAGCGAACTGGCGCGACGCCGGCATCACAGATCCGAATTTCCTCGAGTCGGAATCACCGCTCTTCGTCGGTCGGGCTGTCGCTGCGCTTGCCACCGATCCAAACGTGCTGGCCCGAACCGGTCGGCTCCTCAGCTCATGGGAGCTCGCTCGCGAGTTCGGGTTTACGGACTACGACGGCCGCCGCCCGGATTGGGGCGCCTTGCAGATCGACTGGTCGCCGTTGCCGCCATCATTCGTGGAGATCTTTGCGACGGGTGTGCGCGTGCAGATCGACTGGCTCGACAGCCTCGCAGAGCGCACGCGCGCCTTTGCTCGAAAGCTGCCCAAGACCCACGCCCCGGATTGTTGACAAAGGCGACCTCCCGAGCGAGGGACGGCACCGGTCGATCGCGGACGGACCGTCGGCAGGCGCCACAGCGTCCGAAACAATCGACCGACGCGAGGTCCAGGTATCTTCTCGGCATCCCGTTCGTCTTCTTGATCAGGAACGCGTGAGGAGGACGATGACGCCACCCCCCCGTTTTCGAATGCAACGTCTGGTACGCCGCCCTTGGCGGCGCTACGTTGACGAACTGACCGCGCACCGCCAGGCGCTCCATGCATTTTGCTGGCATCTTACGGGCAGCGTTTGGGATGCCGAAGACCTCGTCCAGGACACACTCGTGCGCGTCTTCAGCCTCCTGGGAAGGAGCGACACGCGGCTGGAGAATCCGAAGGCGTACCTGATTCGGACGGCGGCCAATCTCTGGATCGACCGAGTCCGCCGGTCAGCGCGCGAGCAGGCGGCCATCGCACTGGAGTCGGGGGGACTGTCGGCACCGCCTCCCGACGCGGGCGACGGCCGGGCCGCGGCGCAGACGCTTTTCCAGACGCTGCACCCGCAAGAGCGGGCCGCTGTGCTCATGAAAGACGTCCTGGATTTGTCCCTGGAAGAGACGTCAGTTCTGCTGCACACCACCGTTGGGGCGGTCAAGTCGGCCCTGTCTCGCGGCCGAGGACGGCTGGAGGGCCGCAAGCCGCCCGCGGGCTTCGACGCACCGCCTCGTCACATCGTCGATCGGTTCATGCGCGCGTTGAGCGAGCACGACGTGGAAGCGCTGAAGGCGCTCTGCGACGAACACATGTCGGCCGAACTGGTCGGCGGCGCAGAACTGGACTCTTTCGCAAAAGCGCGGACGGTCTTCGAGCACGCGCACATGGTGATGCCGTCGGTGGGCTTCGGCGAACGCCCGTGGTGGCAGGTTGCCGAATACGACGGTGAACCACTCGTTCTCGGGTTTCGGACGCTTGACGGCATCGAAGGTCTCAACGAGATTCATCGGATCGAAGTGCAAGACGACCGGATCATCCGTGTGCGGATCTACTGCTTCTGCCCGGAAACGCTCGCCATGGTCGCAGACGCGATCGGAGTACGGGTCCTGCCAAGACCGCATCGGAGCCCCTCGGCGGGCGACTTTCTCCGGGCAACGTTCGGCCACCGACCGCCGTGGCGGGTTGTTCGCAGGTGAGACGACGCCACGGGGGCTGCTTCGGAGTGGCTACCGGCGAGACGTCACGCGGCAGCAACAGCGATCGATCGGCCGAGATGCCGGATGACCGAGCCATCGACCGACCCGTCCGCGCGGCGAAGCCTTCTCGGGAACCACACGGGAGGCGATCACGTGGACACATCACCCTACCATCGGGTGTCGGCGGTCGCTCATCTGTCCCTCTTGTCCAGCAGTGCGGCAGCCCGCTTCCTCACCTCCTGATCTTCCGGCTCCCACTCGGCGTCGAACGGCACGTCCAACACGCGACCGACCAGCGTCCGGCCCTCGGCGGTTCTTCCCTCCTCGATGAGCATCTGGCCGAGAAACACGAGCGCAGACATATTGTTCGCGTCGTATTGCAACGCTCGCCGCAGATGTTGCTCGGCTTTTTGCCGGCTGCCGCCGAAGAGTCGCGGTACGGTCGCGTACCATTGTCCGAGTGCTTCGTCGGCAGCTCCGCCCTGCCATGCCGCGTCGATCGCCGCAACGCGCTCGAGTTCGTCTTTGATCCGGCCGCGCCACTTCACGGCCTGCAGGAGCCCGAAGGATTCGGCCAACCGACCCATGTTGGCGGCGAGCCAGAAATGCCCCTCGGGCCGTCCACTCTCCAGGCCGACCGCGCGTTCACCCGCTCGAACGCCCCGTTCGAACGTGTCCCGCGCATTTTGCGCCGACCGATGTGTGCCGAGCCAATAGCAGGCACGCGCGAGCTTCCAGGCGGCGTCGAAATCGTTCGCCGATCGCTGTTCCCAGAGATCAGCAGCGCGGGCGGCGCTCGACAAGTCTTCGCGCTGTCGATACAAGTCATCTGCCTCGCCCGGGCCGTTCGTCTGTGCCCCGAGCGTGCACGCGAACAGTCCGGCAACAACCCGTGCGAGGACGGCTCTTATCGGGCGCTTCACATCAGGCGTTCCACAAAAGCTGGCTCGGGTGTCGCTCGTCGACCACACGGCGAAGCTTCCGGCCGTGGCCCCGCAAGCTACCGAGCGGATGGCTGTTGACACGCAGCTCGTACAACTGCATCTCGCGGTTGCGCCAGAAATCGGCAAACCGCTCGCGGAGGTTGGTCAGAATGCCGGTTTCGACGGCGCCGCGCGCTGACGGGTTTTCCATTTCGACATGGACGACGACCACGTCCCGCGGGCCGTCTTGAGTGATCGCGACTTGCCAGTCGGCGCTGATGCCGGGAATCCCGCGCAGGACTTCACCGAAGACCCACGGCCCGACGTTGCCCATGCCGCACACCACCATCTCGTCACAACGGCCGCGAATCTTCGCGAGGCGGCCCATCGAAATTCCACACTCACAGCGGGCGTCCACCAATCGCGAGAGATCGCTCGAACGGTAGCGAATGAGAGGCATGACGCGGTGTGACAGCGTGGTATAGACGACCTCGCCGTACCCGTCCGCGTCTACTGTCGGCACCTCGAAGAAGAAGTAGAGGTCGTTGCGGTGGTATCCGTTTTTGATCCGACATTCGGCGCCGAGCGCGCCAAACGACTCGGTCTGGCCGTAGTTGAGATACAGCGGCGCGCCCCACGTCTCCTCGACAACGCGCCGCGCAGATTCGGCGATATTCTCGCCGCCGGCGAAGAGAAACTTCAAGGGCCACGGACCGCGGACCTTCGCGATCTCGGACAACCGCACCATCCATGACGGCTCACCGAAGATGACGGTTGGACGATATGGCTTCGCGCGATCGTAGAATTCGCCGGCCTCGATCTTGCCTGCCTCGACGTGGAAACAGCCGAGCAAGTCGAGACCTGATCGCAAGACGTATGGCGACACCCAAAATGAACAATCGAAGGCGCTCACGACTCGGTCCTCAGCGCGCATTCCGAGCAAATGGAGCCAGAGCGCGCTCAGACGTCCCATGTCGGCGATTTCGCGCGAAGAGAAAAACACCCGCTTGGGAATGGGAGACGTGGTACCCGTCGTTTCAAAAGCTGTATCGGGGCGTCGTACGAGAAACGAATCGGTGCCGTGTGATCGCAGGTCTTCGCCGGTCGTGTAAAAATCGCCGAGCTGCGAGGGGTGTTCGACGCGACGCACGTCGATGCCGCGCCGGCGAAACTGCTCCCGGTAGAACGGCGAACGCTCGGCCGCGATCCGAAGCGTGCGCCTGAAACGCGCGCCTCGCATCGCTTCGAGCCCCATTTTCGGAATGAGGCCGAGCAATTGGACGGCGCGTGCAGGATTCGTGCGCAGCGCGATCAGTTCCCCGAGTTCGACGAGAGACGTCAGCATCTCAACGCGCGCTCACACGCGGTCCGGCGCGCAGCGGCGAATGAGTTGCTCCAGCAGCTCGACGCCAAGATCGATCTCCTCGTCCGAGATTTCGAATGACGGAGCGAGCGTAAACACGTTCTTGTAATAGCCGCCGACGTCCAGGACGAGGCCCATTCGCCGGCTGCGGGCCATCAGATCCCCTTTCAGCCCCTCGGCAAAAATCCGGTCCGTTAACTCGCGATCCGGCTGGAATCCGTCTTCGCCACAGATTTCGACCCGTAGTGCCATTCCAAGACCGTCGGTATGACCAATCACTTTCGGGTACCGGCGCTGCAACTCCTTGATCTGCGCCAGGAAATAGGCGCCCTTGCGACGGGTCACCGCCTCGTAATCATGTTCTGCCATCATGCGCACCACTTCGAGCCCCACCGCCGTACCGAGCGTATTGGCCGAGAAGGTCGAGTGCGTTGATCCCGGCGGGAACACATCCGGGGCGATCAGATTCTCGCGGGCCCACACACCGCTCAGGGGATTGAGCCCGTTGGTCAGCGCTTTTCCAAACACAATGATGTCGGGCGCCACGCCGAAGTTCTCAATCGCCCAGAACTTTCCGGCGCGATAGAACCCCATTTGGATCTCGTCGTCCACCAACAGGATGTGCCGCTCGTCGAGAATCCGTCTGAGTCCGGCGAAATAGCCCGGCGGCGGAATGACGTAGCCGCCCGTACCTTGAATGGGCTCGATGTAGAACGCGGAGAATTCCGACACGCCGGCTTTCGCATCCCAAAAGGAGTTGTACTCCGTGTCGAAGTTCTGCTCGAATTGTTTCAGGCAATAGAGTCCGCAGTCATCGAATTTCTTCTCGTACGGGCATCGGAAACAATACGGAAACGGCACGAAATGCGCTCGATCGGAGAAATGTCCGTAACGCCGTCGATACCGATAGCTCGACGTTATCGCACTCGCGGCCAGCGTTCGACCGTGATACCCGCCCATGAACGCAAAGACCAGGTTCCGGCCGGTCGCGTTCCGCACGATCTTGAGTGAGTCCTCAATCGCCTGGGCGCCGCCGACATTGAAATGAACGCGACCGTCCAAGCCGAATCGCGAGGCGTTGAGCCGACTAATCGCTGCTGCCAGCTCGATCTTCTCCGGGTGGAGGTACTGACAGGCAAGCTGCGGCAGCGTATTCAATTGTTCGGTCAGCGCGGCATTCAGGCGACGATTGCCGTACCCGAAATTCACGGCCGAGTACCACATCTGTAAATCCAGATATGGCGTGCCATCTCGATCGTAGAGATAACTGCCTTCGGATCTGACGAAACATTTCGGAGGGCTGAGGTAGTGAACCGTGTCGCCCCATGAGCAATGCTGGCGCTCGAGCTGCAGCAATTCCTGTTCTGTCTTGTCGCTCATACTGCGGGAAATACCGCTCCAGTCTGCACGTGCGTTAGACAGCTCGCCACCGCCGCCAGCGTGTCGTACGGGGTGTACGGGATCGAGGCGCGCTCACAATATTCCGCGAGCTTGCCCTTCGCGAACACGATATCGGCGCATCCGGCCGCATACCGATCCGACAGGCCGTCGCCGACGAACACGCGCAGCGCTCCGGCACCGGCGAGACGTGCGATCGCCGCTGGCTTGCAGGTGGCGCAGCCGTGCGCACAGGTGTCGTGACCGAATGTGGCGTGCCAGCGGCCACCGTCCCACCGGAGACTGCTCGATACGACATGCAATCTGCTGATGCTCCTGCGAAGGTTCAACGCCGGCCGTCCAAGGATCCGGTTGATGCAGTAGTCAAAGCCGTCGCTGACAATGGCGACCGGCACGTCCTGGGCTGCGCACACGTCGAGCAGGGTCCCGAATCCGGGATCGACGTCGATGGTATCCAGCAGCCGTTCGATCTGCCCCTCTGTCGCGGTCACGAGTGCCATCTGCGCCGCGAGACATTCTCGCGATCCGATCTGCCCCGACAACCAAGCGTCTTCGAGCTGCAGCCACCCGCGATCGGCGAAGCGTTCAAGAATCGCATCGGTCGCATCCCGAATCGTGACTGTTCCATCGAAGTCCAGAAACGCGGCGACTCGCCTGCCCGTCATGACATGAACCACCCTAGGACGTAACGGGCACATGCATCCACTGCTGTACCTTTTCGAGGACGCCTGGCGTCAGGGCGGCGTCGCCGCGCCACATCGCTTTCATAAGCGCCGCCCGCGGCGCGCGAAGCGGGCGGATGCCGTCCAAATCGGGCCGAAGGTAGATCAGGGACTCGTGGCCGTTGGGAGGCGCAGGCGCCGAATACCGACAGTCGGACACGATGACGTGCGTGGCCCCCATCACCGGTGACCGAATGAAGTCAATCGGCAGCGAATCAGCGATGCCGCCGTCGGCGAGACGCACGAACCCCGTGTCGGTCCTGACCGTCTTCGGTGGCAGCACCCCCGGCACCGCCGCGCTCGCGCGCGCCACGTCCGCCAACTGCGCGCCGCACGGGTGCGTCGTCGAGAAATAGCGCGGCTGGTCGGCATCGATATCGTGGCACACAATGCCTAGACGCTTGACGCCGTGATGGAGGCGCGTGAAGGTCGCGGCGTCGAGCTGTTCCAATCGCTGCGGAATGATGCCGCAGAACCTTCGCAGGAATGGTTTGAGGCGCGGGTGTGCCCGTAAGGTGACGGCGTGCATCAGGATATGCCGCCCCCGAAACGTCGGCGCCTCATCGATCATTTCGGGGACCGTCAACCCGACGGCGGCGTAGTACGCCGCGATAATGGCGCCGGCACTGACGCCCACGATTACGTCCACGGGAATCCCATGGCGGACCAACCCGCGGAGCACACCCAGATGGGCTGCGCCGCGCAAGCCGCCGGCGCTCAACACGAGGCCAACGCAAGTAGGCGTCGAATCGAGGAACATCAAGCTGTAAGGATTCGCTCAGGATCTGACGACAAGACAGTAACACGCGCCATGAATCCGAAACCCTCTCCTCACGGTAAATTGATGACGCCTGCTCAGGTGATTGGCCACCGGGGCGCAGCCGCCTGTGCGCCGGAGAACACGATGCCGTCGTTCGATCTGGCGGCGAGGCAGGGCGCGGGTTGCGTCGAGCACGATCTGCAGGTGACCAAGGATGGTGCGCTCGTGTGTTTGCACGACCGCACGCTCGAACGGACCACCAACGTGCGTGACGTGTTTCCCGATCGAGGACCGTGGTTCGCGCATGACTTCACGCTCGCGGAGATTCAACAACTCGATGCGGGTTCGTGGTTCGGACCCGCCTTTGTCGGGACGAAGGTGCCGACGTATGACGAGGTCCTTGCTTGGGCAAACAACCGAATTGCAGTGCTCAGCGAGGTGAAGGCACCGGAAGTGTACCGGGCGCGTGGCATCGACGTGTTGGCATTGTGCAAGACCGCGTTCGGTCGCCACGGGCTCCTGGCAGCGTCGCGCGGGACAGCAATCACCCTTCAATCTTTTGACGCCCCGACCGTGCGTCGAGCGACGCAGCTGTTTGGCCCAAACGTCCCCGTTGCCCTGCTCCTCGAACCCTCGGACGCGGCGCTGGTGGGCGATCGAGCAGCGATCGGACGAATCGCCGCAGTTGCCTCAGGCATTGGTCCGGAAAAATCGATCGTCGCCGCGCAACCCGAAGTCGTCGCGTGGGCCCACGAAGCCGGCCTGAGGATCACTCCGTGGACGTTTCGCGCAGCGGCGATCGGCCTGTTTGAAAGCGTCGGTGCGGAGATGGCGCATTTCTTGACTGAGTTTGGTGTCGATGCCGTCATTACCGATCACCCCGATGGTGGACGTGATACGTCACCCAACGGTTCGATAGCATAACCGGAATCGGCCTCGTTCGCCCATAGGGGGCACCGCCACGCGGTCTCGCCTGAACGCTTCCGCTCCGCGCGTGGACGATTTGTCGCGCGGCCACCGCCGAGGAAACGTCCACGTGATCACTGACTCACCACTTCAACTGAGTGGCCAGCCGCACGATCCGCCCCTGCAACACGCTTGACGGCTGCATGTACGACGGCGACGGCGTCGATGGCGTTGGGAAATTGAGCGACCGCACCGAGAGTACGGCGCTGCGATTCAGCACGTTGAAGACGTCGATTTGCCCTTGCAGCCTCGCCCGTCGTACCGGGAACCACTTTCCGAGGCTGATGTCGAACTGATTGACGCGCTCGGCGTACTCCGTCCCGGGTGCAACGAGCGGCACGCTCAGGTTGGCCGCGCTCATGTTCGGAATCACCAGCGCGCCGGGCGCGCACGGCCCTTTGCAGTCCGCGGCGTAGCGCGTGGTCGGACTGATCAACCACACCGTACCGAGTCCCGGCGGCGTGGTGAGGCTGGGCAGCGCCGTCGGCGACGGAATATTGCACGCGCCGGCGCATCCAAGCGGGTACCCGGGAATGCTCTGGAACGAGCCGCTGATCTGGATGCCGTAGGGAAGCGGATAGCTGCCCGACAGCTTCAATTGCGTGCGAAACGGAATGTTGCTGTTACGCGCGTCGCAGTACAACAAGTTGTTCGGATTCGACTCCTCGTTACAGAGCGTCCACAGCATCCGCTCGGCGGTCATCCCTCCAAAGAGCGTCGCGCCGCGCGGCAGCCTCGCATTGAACGACAACTCTAATCCGTTGTACCACTCGCGCTGCGTATCGTCGGTAAACACGACGTTGTTGACCCGCGTCAACGCCGCCGGGCTGATGTTGTATACGGTGATGACGCTGCCGTCGAGGGGACTGACAACCGGGACCGGCGTGTAGTCGCCGAAGTGCTGGAGCGTGTTCGTCTGGCGTGGCAGGTTGCGGAATTCACGGTGGAACCAACCCGCATTGACCTGCACGCCCGGCGCCAGTTCATGCTGGACACCGAGCGTCGTCTCGACGTTGTAGATGCGCTTGATGTCGGGATTGGGCGTCACCAGCGCCCGCACGCCGAAATTCTGCGGCAACTGCGCGAAATTGATCTCGCAGCCTGGTGTCAGATACACACAGCCAGGCTGTCCCTCTGCGATGCCGTCGCCATTGAGATCGGTCCAGCTGAGAACAGCACTCGTCAGCACCAGCGGATTGAACTGGTCGGCGAAGTTGACGGTCTGCGCTTGTTCGTAGCGATTGATGCCGAATTTCAGCGCAGTCTTGGCATTGCCGAACAGGTCGTATACGACACCGAGCCGCGGGGCAAGGTCGTTCCAGGCGGGCATCGGGACCGCATCGAATGTTCGCGTCGGGACGAATCGACCTGCCGGCGATGTCGAAGCCGACACTTCCGAGTCAAAGTGCTCCCATCGCGCGCCCACGTTAACGGTCAGCCGCCTGAGCGTCCAGGCGTCCTGGGCGTACACTCCGAGATCCGCGTTGACGCGATCGGTCCAGTCGATGGGCGTGTTATAGACCGCGACCGAATCGGGCACACCATTTCTGTATCGCTGCACGAGATCGGCGTTGCCTACCCGGGTTCGCCGGTATGGGCCTCCGCTCCACTGCGCGCCCGCCTTGACGTTATGCGACCCGGTGACGTACGACGCCGATCCCTGCAGGTTGTACCGATCCGGATACTGTCCCTGGTCCTGATCAAGCGATGCCCAATGCGTGCCGAGGGTCAGGTCGCGCCGGCTCGCGTTCGCGTACCAGGCGGCCGTCCCGCTGGGCTGATCAATCCCTGGTTGATTCGTGATGTTGTATCGCTCGATGTTGAACGAGAATCCGCCTTCGACGAGAAGTCGATTCGTCGGAGTCGAGGTCCATTTGAGCGAACCGGTACTGTAGTCCGGCGACGTCCAAATCTGCGACGCCGTTGCGGGATCGTCGCCTGCGTTCATACCGTGTCCGCGATCCTTCATCACGCGATCGTAGTACCCACCGAACTTGTTTTTCGATGACACCTGCCACGTGACGCGGAGCATCACGCTCTTGATGTGCTGATCATCGATTCCCTGCAGGCACGAAATGACTCCTGACGTGCACAGCGGGTACGTTGATGAGTAATTCGAGCCGGCTGGCGTATAGAACGTGTCGGCGATCGGCGCATCGACACCCCATCGTCGCGCCGACGTGAAGAACCAGAGACGGTCCTTCTGGAGTGGTCCGCCGAATGATGCGTTGAAGTCGTAGATCTTGGAGATCTTGTCCGGCGCTGCCAGTCCGCGATCCTTCAGGGATTGCGTCAAGTTATCGCTCTGCCACTTGCCATCGGACCAGGCGCCAAAGAACGATCCGCTGAATTGATTACCGCCTTCCTTTGGGACCATATTCAGCCGTACCCCACCGCCCGATACATCTGTGGCGGCGCCAGCCGTCTGATACGCCATCTCCTGGCTCATCATGTTGTTGAAGTAGTTCTGCACGGCGCCGTCGCCGTCCAGACCATTCACCATCATGCCGTCGACTTGCGTCGTCACCTGTGATGAGCTCAAACCGTGGACCGACATGTAGGTTTGCTGCATCGCCCGGGAGCCGCCGACGTCAGGCACATTGAGCGTTACACCGACCACCAATTGACCCACGCTCTGGATCGTGCGGCCCGTCGGGATCGCGTCAAGCGCTTCCCGCGAGAGGACTGTCGTGCGCGCGGCGCTCTGGACATCGACCACCGGCGATTGGCCGGCCACGGTGACCGACTCCTCGATCCCGCCGACCTTCATCTCCGCGTTGATGGTGGCGGTGAAACCTGCCGGAAGCTCCACGCCTTCGCGCTTGAACCCTTGGAACCCCCCTAAACTGAAGCTCAGCGAATAGATGCCAGGCCGCAGGTCTACGATCGTGTACTGCCCCTGGCCGTTCGTGACGACCGACCGCGTCTTTTCAATCAACACGTCGCTGGTCGCCTCGACGGTGACGCCCGGCAGCACGGCGCCGGAACTGTCTTTGACCACGCCCGCGATCGCGCTTTGAGCGCTCGCGACTGCCGGCAGCACGACAAGCACGCCGACGAACGTCACCGACTGGATAATCATTGGGATGCGCATACCGTTCCTCCCGATCAGGCTGTTGCAACACCGCGGGGCGCGGCGTCGGGTTCGGAATTACCGGCGGATACGATGACAATCCGAACGGTATGACGCGGGAATGTGAATTGAGACGGCGACAGTAGCGATTCGCTCGGGAAAAGTCAAGGTTTCTCGCCCAGGGTACTGGCCCACGGTTCGAGTTGAGCGATAGATAGGACTGCTTCGCCGGACGGGTTCGGTTCAACCGGCCCGACGTCGCGCCTGCGCTCGATACACGGCGGAAGAAACGCCTCTTCGCAAGTTTCAATGGCTTCGCGATCGAGCTTCGTCTGGAAGACGGGCAGCAGCGCCCGGAGGCGCTACTGCTCGGCCTGTTTCGTATCGCCCACGCCTGCAGATCCTTGGCGGGGTCCGGGAACGCGATCACGAACCGTCGTGGAGGCGAAACTCCGTGCGCGCCTGCAACAGGTCGTCATCGACGGCGTCCCCGTCCTGCGCGGCCCCGTGCCGATCGAGGAGTCCCTCGATCGGCCTCGGGGCGGGACCAGGACGCGGGTTTCGCGCCGGCTAACTCATCAATTCGCGTGCTCTACTTGCAGACGATCGAGCCGCCGATCACGGTGATCGTCTGTCCGCCGGTGCACCGCAACGTCGTAGGCGGCGTCGCCGTCGACGGCGGCGGCGCTGACGGCGCTGGTGGTGGCGGCCCTGCCGGTGGCGGTGGCGGCGGCGGTGGCGGCGGCGGTGGCGGTGGCGGCGGTGGCGGTGGCGGTGGCGGCGGCGGCGGGGCCGACGCAGGCCCGAGCGATATCACGAGGCTGACCGTCGAGCCAAGCGGCATACTCGTGCCTGCCGGCGGCGACTGGCTGATAACGACCTCGGCCGGAACTGTGTCGCTGTTGGCCATCGTCAGGCTCCCGACGAAAAATCCATTCGCGACGATGCCGGCCCTCCCTAGGTCTTGGGTGAGACCGACGAAGTTATTGACGATTGCATTCCCCGGCGCCGCGTCCGCGCCGACGAAGTATTGAGACGTCCAGCGCGAGTCCGGGACTTCCGTCACGCCGTCCGGCAAAGTCCGCCAGACGGCGACGGTATGCACGCCTGGCTGGGCATGCGGCGTGTCGAAGATGCGGTCATCCTGCAACGTCGGCATCTGGCCGTCGCTGCCCCACGCCGTCGGCGGATCGCCATCGACCGAGTACCACATCACCGGCGACGCGACGGTCGGATCGGGATCGCCCGTGATGAGCGCAAAGATCCGAACATACCCTGTATTCGCCGGATCGTCAGTGTTCGGGCCGAGGGCTGGCGTGCTCATCGTCGGAAAAGTCACGATCGCGCGCGGCGGCGAGAACGACACGTCCAATCCTGCGCGCGCCCTGCCGTAGATGAGACCGTCGAGGTCGACCGCATCCGACGCCGTCAGCACGTCACCTGCGTAGGAAATTCCGAACTGGTCCCACGACTGCTGCATCGTCAGTCCGGCGACCGGCGGATTCCAGATGTTTTTAAAGGGGCCGGATGGCCAGACCGGGTTCTGCGCCATCTGCTCCATGAAGAACAGCCGGTAATCCTGTCCTGTTCCCTGCCAGTTATGCACCACCACGCGCGAACCGCGGTTCGGAATGAACATCGACGTGCCCAGCAACGGCAGCGGACTCACGCCGTCCCACACGAACGCCGGATTGCCGACAGAGTTGAAGTTCTGGTCGTCCATCAGCACATACTGATGCGTCAGACTCCCGAGCGGCAGGTGCATCACATTCGTGAACGTGTTCGGTCCACTCGTCATCTGGTCGATGTTGACCGCGTTTTGCAGCGTGACGCCGTTCAGGCTCTGGAACAACGCGCCACCGCCGCCGTGCACGCCGATCGAGCAGTTGCCGATGTAGCCGCCATCGATTTCAAGAGACGCGACGTAGGCAAACGAATTGTGCACGCCCACCGGACCAGTGCTACCGGTCGGGCCACTGCAGATGAGTGTCGGATTGATGTAGGTGTTCGCCACGCCGTCCGACTGCACCGCAATGGCTTGCATCCCGAGATTGTTCGCCGCGATCAGGTTCACGTCGGGAAAGGCGCCGACGGCCCACAGTTCCAAGCCGTCGACGAGGTTCCCGACCGCCACGTTGTTGCTCATCTCGATCGGCATCATCGCGTGATCGTCCACGAGCGTGTCGGGCGCGTCGCCAGGGCTGCTCGGATACATCGCGACGGGTTGCTGCTGGTCGAACAGGTTCAAGCCACGATATGAATCCCAGCCCTCGTTGTTGTCGAACGTATTCATGACGCCGTGCCACCAGAAGCCGGACCCTTCGCAGCCGGGGCAGAGTTGGGTGATGTCCACGTTGCCGTTCATCGTGAGTGCGTCGGCCGGATTCGGGCTCTGCGAATACGCCGCCAGGTTGTGGCGGAACACGTTTCGCACTTCGTTGCCGTCCTCGGTCACGATCCCCGCGCCGGGGAAATCGACCGCGATATTGTCTTGTACGAGCACGTCGGACGTGCTGTGCACGGACAGCGCCCACTTCGTCGTGTTCGGATTGCCACGCCAGACGAATCCGAGGATTTGCGATCCCGGCGATGAATCCACATGGTGGAAGTGCGAGGCGTATTTTGCGATCTGGTTCGAGCCAATCTGATAGGTGCCATCCGGCAACTGCACGGTGTTATTGAGCGGCTGCGCCAGCGTGCGGCCCATGCCCAGGAGCTCGTTGTATCCGAGATCGAACGTCGCGCCGGCGCCGACGTCGACGGTATGGCCGCGCGTGCCGAATTCATTCTCCGATTGCAGGATGATGTTGCGTGTGAGATTGGCGACGCGCGGCTGTACGACCACCGTGCCATCCACTTTGGTGATGGCGGTGTGCTCGAAGTCAAGGCCCTTCGAAAGCGTCAGCGAGGTGCCGCTGATGGCTGCGATGGTGACGGTCGATTCGCGGCGAGCGACGTAAAGGGAGCCCTGGGGTATTTGCTGCGCGACCACCGACGGCGCAGCCGTGTCGGGGATAAGCAGCTCATCGCCGACCGCCCAGCCTGACGGCGGCGTCGCCAAGGTAATCGTCGTATCGCCCGCGTTGAGACTGCCGGCCGTTTCCACAAAGGACGTTTTCGCGCAACCGACGCGGGTCTCCTGACCGAAGTTGAGCAGACCGTTGCCCCACTGGTACGGATCGATGCTCGTGTCGATCGGCACATCGCGGAAGATCAGGAGCACCTGCACGCCGCACGGAATGGGGTCGGAGGTGGAGCCGATGTCGAGGACGCCCCCGGGCAAAACGATCAGGTGCGTGAAGGCGAGCGTCGTGTTTTGCGTGCGATCCGCACGGAGCGTGCCGGAGACTTCGATGTAGTCGTAACCTGCGCTCGGCGGCAGCGTCACGGTCTGGCCGGCCGGCACGATCAGCTGATTCGGCAGATCGAAGCGACGCGGCACAAACTCAGGCCCGATGGTGACGCGATCGGCCAGCACCGTCGCGTGCACCATCGACATCGGCATGTGGCCGATCTCGACGATCATGAAGACGATGAGGCTCACCAAGGTGACGTACCCGGCGGCGAATCGATGCGCGGTCTTGACACTCATGGAGAACCCCTTTCAAGGGACTTGTACGCAGAATATGTACGCCCCCGGCGGTCACGCGGTTCCTGTCGATCCGGCGATTGTCCGGTAACGACGACACACGCTTTACCCGCCACTGACGGCGGTGAAGCGAAACGTGGCGGCGTGGATCGCGTCGACCTGTACCTGACAGACCGAGGAGTGATCAGCCCGGGTCTCACCTCTCCGCGTTTCTCTGGACGAAGGTCACTAGGATCGGGAACGGAGATGCGCGGCGCGCCAATGCGATGTGCTGATTGTGCGACGCCACAGGTGTGCACGTGTGAATCGCAAATCGAAGGCATCCGCGTCAAAGCGGTCGCGAAACGGCTGCTCGCGCTCGCATCAGGCCAGCTTTCCTAATTGAGTTTCATTCGTGAGACGACCGTGAGGGCCGCGCGTTGCTTCGGCCTCGCGTCTGCGCCGCTGCGACGCGCACCCGTCCCTCCGCAGCCGGTTTGGTCTTTTTTGTCGCCATGCCATGAAATCGCGCATACGGTCGGTCCACGCGTGACCCCTCGCGAGCTGCGATTCACCCCGTGTTTACTTTCGCGTCGCTGGTCCCATGAAGCTCGTGCTGGCGTCGTTGACGGACGGAGAGTCGGTCGAACCTGCCACGCCCCTCGAAGCGCGCAACGACAGTCCCACCGCCGCGCGGCGATGGTCGCGTGGGCGGTTCGCCGAGGCACTCGCTCACAGCGAGCTCGCCGACGAGAGCCGTGGTCGCGGTGTGGTCGATGGCGGCCACGCCGGTTCGTATGTAAACCGCAAAGTAGTACGCCCTCAGTCCCGATTGCCGTGCGTTTTCCAACGCACGAATTGGGCAGTCAACCAGGCGAACGGCAAGCGGGAGCTGAAAATGCAGCGCGGCGACCGCGAAGCGCTGGCCAAAATCGTGTATCAGGTTGGTTCGCCGCTAGCCAAATGCTAGCCACACTGCCATTGCACCGTTTTACGGACGCAGGGGATCGCCGTAAGTTATTGCCGAAGACGGGGATCGACCGCTCACGCCCATCTTGGAGCCCGGGACTCAGAGCCCGCGCGGGATGATTAGACGCGTAACGAATTGGTACGAGTTGGCGCGGACGGCGTGCAATTTCTTCGCGCAGGCAGTTGACCAACACCATGTGGGACCGGCGCGCCGGCACAGCGCTGGCGCCGCGGTGAGCGCGCCGATCCCTGCTTTCGAATCCACAAGCCGTCTTGGGCTCAAGTGACGGACTTGATCTCGTGTTCGGCGCGAACACCCTAGCCTCGAAAGGTCAAGGGTGCCCCAAGAAGTCAACGTCCTTGCGGTGGCATGAACGGTTGTTGCCGTCATGGCAGAAGGCAGACAGCCACGCCGATGACCGAACCGCGCCGGGCCGCGATCGGTGGCACAGTCCACCCATTTGGCGGCGCCTCATCCAAATGAAAGGCTGACCCGCGGGCCGCTCGATTCCGAGGAGTCCGAGCAGAAGTCGCGCAGGCGCGCACCAAATGACCGCCTCGTTGGTCGGCCGCCGTCGGAACGGC
>JBPYEE010000485.1:0-10856 GCA_051985095.1 Vicinamibacterales bacterium
GATCAGGGGACGGGCGCAGCAACCGGCGGCGGCCCAGGTCAACCTCCAGGATCAGATTCCGTTTGACACGGCGGTGCGGACCGCCACGCTGCCCAACGGACTCAAGTATTTTGTCCGACAGAACAGCCGTCCGGCCAAGCGCGTGTCGCTCAGGCTCGCGGTCAAGGCTGGCTCGCTCAACGAAGCCGACGATCAGCAGGGCCTCGCCCACCTCGTCGAGCACATGGCGTTTAACGGCAGCGACCATTTCAAACCCGGCGAGATGTTCGCGTACTTCGAGCGCGTCGGCGCGCGGCTCGGTCCCCACGTCAACGCGTACACCAGCTTCGACGAGACGGTGTATATGCTCGACCTGCCGACCGACAATCCCGAGGTCGTCGCGAAGGGGTTGACGGCGCTGGCCGACGACGCCGGCGGACTGACGTTCAGCAAGGAGGAGGTCGACAAGGAACGGCCCGTCGTCATCGAGGAGTGGCGACTCGGGCTTGGCGCGAACTCGCGCGTCCGGGACAAGCAGTTCCCGATGATCTTCTACCAGTCGCGGTACGCCCAGCGACTGCCAATCGGCAAGCCGGAGATCGTGCGCACGGCCCCGGTCGAGCGGCTGAGGGCCTTCTATGACACGTGGTACCGCCCGGATCACATGGCGGTCATAGCCGTCGGCGACATCGATCCGGCGAAGATGGAACAGGACATCCGGTCGACGTTCGCACCGCTCGCCGCGCGCGCGCCGGCCGCGCCCGAGCCTGATCGCACGGTCCCGGTCGCGCATCCGATGCTCGTGAGTGTGACCACGGATCCGGAACTGACGCGATCGAACGTGCAGATACTGCGCAAGCGTCCGCACGAGGATGAGAGTCATGTCGCCGACTATCGTCGCGACCTCGTCGAACGGATCGTCGACCACATGATCGACGAGCGGCTGGGCGACATCACGCGCAAACCGGACGCGAAGTTTCTGGGCGCGGGCGTCGGCAACGAGGCGTTGAGTCGATCAGCCGATGCGTTTGTGATGGGCGCCCAGGTGCAGGACGGGAAGATCGCCGATGGGTTGAGCGCGCTCGCCATCGAATCCAAGCGCCTGCGCGAGTTCGGCTTCGGCACCTCTGAAATGGATCGCGCGAAGCGTTGGACGATGGCCTTCTATGAACGGGCGTACAACGAGCGCGACAAGACCGAGAGCCCCTCGTTTGCCCAGGAATATCTGAGCTATTTCGTGTCGGGCGAACCAAGCCCGGGCGTCGCGTACGAATACCGCCTGGTGCAGCAGCTCCTGCCGACGATTACGACGGCCGAGGCGTCGGCGCTGGTCAAGGCGAGACTCGAGCAAGGGAGCCAGGTGGTGCTGGCGACAGCGCCGCAGAAAAACGACATCAACGCGCCGACCGATGCCGACCTCCAGGCGGCGCTCCGGTCGGCCGACGCGGTCGCGGTGACCGCCTGGAACGATACGGCCGCCGGCGGCGGGCTGATCGACCATGCGCCGACACCCGGAACGGTCCGGTCGCGCCGCACGCTCGCGGATGTGGGCGTCACCATCGTCTCGCTCTCCAACGGGGTCGAGGCATGGCTGAAGCCGACGGATTTCAAGAACGACCAGATCCTGTTCTCACTCGGCGCCCCCGGCGGCGCCTCGCTCGCCGCTCCTGCCGACTACGACAACGCGACGTTGGCGAGCTCGTACACGCAGTTGTCGGGCGCCGGGTCGTTGAAGGCCACCGATCTTCAGAAAGTGCTGACCGGCAAGTTGGTGGCGGCAAACGCCTTCATCGGCCTCTCGACGCAGGGTATCCAGGGCAACGCGATTCCGGCAGAGCTCGAGACCGCGCTGCAGCTCCTCTATCAGCGCTTCACGGCGCCGGGCGACGATCCGGACGCCTTTGCCGTGATGAAACGGCAGCTCGACGCGATGGTCGCCAACCGTGGCCGCTCGCCCCAGCAGGTGTTCGGGGAAAAGCTCGCCGCGGTCAACACGTCGAATCACTACACGGCGCAACCGCTGACCGCCGACAAGGTGGCCTCGCTCGACCGCGGGAAGATGCTCGCGTTCTACAAGCAGCGGTTCGCCAATGCCGCGGATTTCACCTTCATCATGGTCGGCGCGTTCAAGGTGGACGACGTGATCCCGCTGCTCGAGAAATACGTCGGATCGCTGCCGTCATCGGGACAGAAGACCTCGACCTTCAAGGACGTCGGCCTGCACTTCCCGGATGCGCCGGTTCGAGAGCGGGTGGTCGCCGGCCAGGAGCCACGTGGGCAGGCGGCGATCGGGTTCTTCGCCGACCCGCCCATCGATCCGGTCGAACAGGAAAAGCTGGTTGAGGCCAGCACCGTGCTCGAGATCGTGCTGCGCGACATTCTCCGCGAGGAGCTCGGTCAGACCTACAGCGTATCGGTCGGAGTGTCGCAGCCGTTGCCGCAGCGGGGCGAGGGGCATATCGAGGTTCGCTTTGGCGCCGCGCCCGAGAACATCGAGGGGATGACGACGCGCGTGGTCGAGGAGATCAAGAAGCTGCAGGAGACCGGGCCGTCCGACGACCTCACCAACCGGGCCAAGGAGACGGCGCGCCGCGGATACGAAACAGCGCTCAAAACCAACGACTACTGGCTCGGCCGGCTCCAGACCGTCCAGATGTACGGGCGCAATCCGTCAGAGATCCTGACGCGCGAGCAGCGCATCGACGCGATCACGCCCCAGCTGCTGCAGCAGGTATTCCGGCAGTACTTTCCACTGAACCGGAGCGCCACCGTCATCCTGATGCCGGCGACGGCGACCAAGGAGCCGCACTAGAAGCTGGAGCGCCAGCGCGTCGCCTCGCGAAAGACCTCCGCCAGGCGGGCGCCCTCCGGCAGATCGCGCCGCAGCTCCTGAAGGCGCTCGATCAGGCGGTCGAGCGCGGGACCGATCTCGTCGGTGTTCGTCGTCACGATGTCGCGCCAGATGTCCGCGGGACTCGAGGCGAGCCGCGTCGTGTCCGCGAGACCGCGGCCGGCGAGCGAGAGGCCGTCGGTGCCGACCGCGTCGCCCACGACGGCCATCAGCGCACTGGCCGTCACCTGCGGCAGGTGGCTGAGATACGCCAGCAGGCGGTCGTGCGCGTCGGCCGTGACCCTTTTCGGCTCGGCGCCAAGCGAGCGGATAAAGGATTCGAGCGATTCGTTGGCGGCGGTCAGCAGCCACGGACGCCCCTTGAACAGATCCGGTCGTGCGTGCTCGAGCCCGCCGTGGGCGGCGCCGGCCAGCGGGTGCCCGCCGACAAAGGTGAACCGCGGGGGCAGCGCCCGCGCCGCAGCGACGACGGCCCGTTTGGTGCTGCCCGTGTCGGTGACGATCGCCGGCGTCCGGACGTACTCATCCAGCTGCGCCAGCAGGGCGATGTTCTGCTGGACGGGGGCTGCGAGGATCACCACATCGGCCTCGGCGAGCACGATCAAATCGTCGGCCGCGACGTCGATGGCGTGCAGGCGCATCGCCGTCTCGAGAACGTCTTTGTGGTCAACCGCGATGACCAGCGCGGAGCGCCAGAGCTCACGGGCGCGCAGCGCAATGGATCCGCCGATCAGACCGAGGCCGACGATGCCGATCTTTTCGAAGATCGGGACCGCGTCGGGCGGCGTGATGACGGGAAGTTCCCGCACCACTACGATCCCCACCCCCGTCTCGTCACCGGCTCCAGACAGATGCTCCGACCGATCGCCGGCGCGATGATTCGCAATTCCGCCATCAACCGATCGAACTGTGACGGAAACAGCGACTGCGCCCCGTCGCTGAGCGCGTGATCCGGATCGCAGTGCACCTCGATGATGAGACCGTCGGCCCCGGCGGCGACCGCGGCGCGCGCCATCGGCACAACCATGTCGCGACGGCCGGCCCCGTGGCTCGGGTCGGCGATGATCGGGAGATGGCTCAATTTGCGAACAACGGGGATCGCCGAGATGTCAAACGTGTTGCGCGTCGCGGTTTCGAACGTGCGGATCCCGCGCTCGCAGAGAATGACGTCGTTATTGCCGCCGCTGAGCACGTACTCGGCCGACAGGAGCCATTCCTCGATGGTGGCCGAGATGCCGCGCTTGAGGAGCACCGGCTTGCGCACGTGGCCGAGCTCGCGCAGCAGCGTAAAGTTCTGCATGTTGCGCGCGCCCACCTGGAAGATATCGGTGTAGCGGTCGATGAGCTCGATCTGACTCAGGTCCATGACCTCGGTCACGAGCTTCATGTTCTCGGCGTTTGCCGCGTCGCGCAGCAGCCGGAGTCCCTGTTCCCCGAGACCCTGGAACGTATACGGCGAGCTGCGGGGCTTGAAGGCGCCGCCGCGGAAGATCTTGGCGCCCGCGCGCCGCGCGGCGGCGGCCGTGGCCCGCACCTGCGGCTCGGTCTCCGCCGAGCACGGGCCGGCCATCACGATCACTTCGTCGCCGCCAATCCGCACCTCGCCCACGTTGACGACCGAGCCGGTCGGCTTGAACGTGCGGCTGGCCAGTTTGTACGGCGACGAGATGCGCATCACCTCATGAACGCCGTCCAGGAGCTCGATGATTGCGGCGTCGGGGTGGCCGGTGCCGACGGCACCCAGCACAGTCCGCGTGACGCCGGTCGATCGGTGCACGTCCATTCCCATTTCCACCAGGCGAGCGACCACTTTTTCGATCTGCTCTTCGGTGGCGCGTTCTTCCATTACTACGACCATGGCCTCTGTCGCCTCCAACCCTGACACTGTCATGTTACCGGGTCGTCACCGTGAACCGTCCGCCGTTCGAGCCGCCGCGCCTCGTCGATGATCCGTTCGAAGAGGCGCGCGATCGCGTCGGGTCCCAGCGGCCCTTCGCACGCGATGCTGCGGACGTGCGCCAGGACCTCTTTTTCCCGTTCCGGCTGATAGATCCCGACGTTCAGCTCCTTCTTCATCCGCCCGATTTCGACCGCCACGCGGGCCCGCTCGTTGAGCAGGCGCACGATCACTTCGTCCACGCGGTCGATGTCGTTCCGCAGTTCCTCAAGCGTGCGCATAACTCTTCAGCCATCGAACGTATTCGTCCACGCGTTGGGTCACCTCCGGTGACCGCCCATGGTCGGCGATTACGGAGACGAGCGCGCTGCCGACGACCGCAGCATCGGCGAACGCAGTCACTTCCGCGACATGTTCCGGGCGGGAGATGCCGAATCCGAGCGCGACCGGCAGCGTGGTGTGCGCACGAATGCGGCGCACCATCTCGGCCGCGCCCGCCGCGACCTGGTCGCGCGCGCCGGTGACGCCGAGACGCGAGATGGCATACAGAAACCCGCTACCGAGCTCCGCCGCCCGCTTGATGCGGGCCTCCGTCGTGGTCGGGCTCAGGAGGAAAATCATATCGAGTCCGTGTCGGGTCAGCGGCTGATGGAACTCCCCTGCTTCTTCTATCGGCAGATCGAGCGCCAGGACGCCGTCGACGCCGGCCGCCGCGGCGCGGGCGGCGAAATCCTCGGCGCCCATCCGGAGGATCGGATTGGCATAACTGAAGAGCACCACCGGCGCCGTCAGCTCCCGGCGAATCGTGCCAATGAGCTCGACGACCGATCGCAGGCGGGTGCCGCTCGCCAGCGCCCGCTCCGTGGCCCGCTGGATCACAGGTCCATCGGCCAGGGGATCCGAAAACGGCACGCCGACCTCCAGGACATCGGCACCGGCTCGATCCAACGCCTTGAGGATCTCGGCCGAGGTCGCCAGATCCGGGTCGCCCGCCGTGATATAGGTGACGAGCCCCGGATGCTTCTCCCGGCGAATTCGGGCGAACGTGTCGGCTATCTGCGAAGCCATCGTTCCACCGTGTGGACGTCTTTGTCGCCGCGCCCGGACAGGTTGACGAGGAGCGTGGACGAGGGTCCGAGCTCGGTTGCGACCTTCACCGCGTGCGCGATCGCGTGAGCCGATTCGAGCGCCGGGAGAATGCCTTCGAGCCTGGCGAGCGTTTGAAACGCCGCGAGCGCTTCCTCGTCGGTCACATGGGCATATTCCGCGCGGCCGAGCGATCGGAGCCAGGCGTGCTCCGGTCCGACCGCCGCGTAGTCGAGGCCGGCCGAAATCGAATGCGTCAGCTCAATGTTGCCGTCGTCATCCTGCAGCACGAAGGTCCGCGTGCCCTGCAAAACACCTTCGCTGCCCCCGGCGAACCGGGCAGCGTGCCGTCCCCGGACGATCTGCTCGCCGCCTGCTTCAACGCCGATCAGGCGCACGCCGTGATCGTCGACGAACGCGTCGAAGATGCCGATGGCATTACTGCCGCCGCCGACACAGGCCACGATGGCCTGCGGCAAGCCGCCCGCCTGCGCCACGATCTGAGCGCGCGCCTCGCGCCCAATCACCGCCTGGAATTCGCGCACCATCAGCGGATAGGGATGGGGCCCGAGGACCGACCCGAGCAGATAGTAGGTGTCGCCGACGTTTGTCACCCAGTCGCGCATCGCCTCGTTGATGGCGTCTTTCAGCGTGCGGCTCCCCGCGTCGACCCCGCGCACCTCGGCACCGAGCAGGCGCATCCGGAACACATTCAGCGCCTGACGCTCCATGTCGTCGATGCCCATGTACACATGGCAGTCGAGCCCGAGCAGGGCGCACGCCGTTGCGGTCGCGACGCCGTGCTGTCCCGCTCCCGTCTCGGCCACGATGCGGCGTTTGCCCATGCGGGCGGCCAGCAGCGCCTGGCCGAGTGCGTTGTTGATCTTGTGCGCGCCGGTGTGCGTCAGGTCCTCGCGCTTGAGGAAGATCCGCGCTCCGCCGGCGGCCTCGGTCAACCGCGTGGCTTCGTACACCGGCGTCGGACGGCCGACGTACTCCGCTAACAGGCGGTCGAGCCGCGCCAGGAACCGCGGATCATCGCGCGCGGCGAGGTAGGCGCGCTCGAGCTGCTCGACCGGCTCGACGAGCGTTTCAGGCACGTAGCGTCCACCGAACGCGCCAAAGTAGCCGCGCGCGTCAGGATCGCGTCGCGGCAGCACCGGTGATGGCATAAATCCTTTCGAAGAGCGCGCGCAGCCGCGCTCGATCCTTGAGGCCGGGCGCCTGCTCCACCCCCGACGACACGTCGACGCCGAAGGGCTGGACGCACGCGATGGCCTCGCCGACATTGTCGGGCGTCAGCCCGCCCGCCAGGATGGTTCGCCGCCGGGCCGCCACTCTGGCGGCGGCCGTCCAATCCACCATCTGGCCGGTTCCACCGCGGCGCGCCGGGTCATGCGCATCGAGCAGGACCGTCACCCGCGCAGACCACCGATCGATGTCGGCATCGGCGTCGGGTCGGGCCGTGAACCCGATCGCCTTTACGATCGGTCGCGCCACGAGCGCGGCATCTTCGGGCGATTCGTCGCCGTGCAGCTGCACCGCACCGAGTCGCACGAGACTGGCCACGCCGTTGATGTACTCAGCCGGCTGATTCACAAACAGCCCGACCGCCGTAACAAACGGAGGCAGCGCCGCGACGATGCCGCGCGCCCGGTACGGATCGATGAACCGAGGACTGCTCGGCCAGAACACGAATCCGAGGGCATTGGCGCCGGCGTCGACAGCCGCCTCCGCGTCGTCGGACCGCGTGATCCCGCAAATCTTCACGAACATGCGGGTGACTCCCGGGGCCGGCCGAGCAATTCGCGCAGCGCAAGGTCTGGGCGCTCCGCGACCATGAGCCGCTCGCCGACGAGAAACGCCCGATACCCGAGCGATCCCAGTCGCTGCAGATCGTCGGCAGAGGCGAGACCGCTCTCGCTCACAGCGATCACCGACGGCGGCAGGCGCGCGATCAGCCGCTCGGATGCCCGCACATCGACGGTCAGCGTCCGCAAGTTCCGGTTGTTGACGCCGACGACCCGCGCCTCTGCGGCAAGCGCCCGATCGAGCTCGTCGCTGTCGTGGACTTCGACGAGCACGTCGAGCCCGAGCGCGCGGGCGCGCGCGTGCAGCGTCGGCAGCTGTTGCGAATCGAGCGCGGCGACGATCAGCAGGACGGCGTCGGCGCCGCTCGCCTTCGCTTCGAGCAGCTGATATTCCGAGACGATGAAATCCTTGCGGAGCAACGGCAGATCGGTCGCTGATCGGACCGCGACCAGGTGATCGAGGGCGCCGTCGAAAAAGGTCGGTTCAGTGAGCACCGAGATCGCCGCCGCGCCGGCGGCCGCGTAGCCGGTCGCGATCGCGACCGGATCGTAGTGGGCGCGCAATACCCCTCGTGAGGGCGACCGCCGCTTGCACTCGGCCACGATGTTGACGCGATCGGGTCGCGCCAGCGCTGCTTCGAAACGTCCGGTGCGCGACGGCTGGCGGGCCGCCCGCGCCTCGAGATCGGCGCGCGGCTCCCGCGTCTCACGCGCCCGGACGATCCGGCGCGTCGCGGCGACGATCGTGGCGAGGAGGTCAGCGGTCGCCTCGGTCATGCGGAGGCTCCCGCGCCGCGTTCCTCGACGGTGGACAGCAGCACCAGCCGCTCGAGCGTTTTCCGCGCGTCTCCGCGATCGATGGCCCGCGACGCCATCACGATCCCATCATCGACCGACCGGACCGCACCGGCGACGAACAGCGCGGCACCGGCATTCATCAGGACGACGTCACGCGCCGGACCGCGGCTGCCGGTGAGAATGCCCTGGATGATGCTCGCGTTGGCCGGCGCGTTACCGCCGGCGAGCGAACCGGGCGGCGATTTGGGCAGCCCGACGTCCGCGGGATGGAGATAAAACGTGTTCACCGCGCCGTCGCGGCACTCCGACACCTTCGTGTACCCGGTCGTCGTGATTTCGTCGATGCCGTCGGCGCCGTGGACGACCCACGCGCGCTTCGCGCCGAGCAGCAGCAGCGAGCGTGCGATCAACTCGGTCAGCTCCGGTTTCGGCACGCCAACCAGCTGTCGGGTGGCGCCGGCGGGGTTGGTCAGCGGGCCCAGCAGGTTGAACGCCGTACGGACGCCGAGCTCCTTGCGAACCGGCGCCGCGTGACGCATCGACGGATGAAACGTTGGTGCGAAGAAGAAGCCGATGCCGGCCTCGTCGAGACACCGCTCGGCCACGGCCGGCGGCACCGTAATGCGGACGCCCAGCGCTTCGTACACATCGGCGCCGCCCGCCTGGCTGGACGCCGATCGGTTGCCGTGCTTGGCGACGCGCACGCCGCACGCGGCGACCACGAGTGCCGCGCAGGAGGAAATGTTGAAGGTCCCGGAGCGATCCCCCCCGGTGCCGCACGTGTCGAACGCGTCGTCGAACCGGCGCGACAGCGGCACCGCGTGGGCCCGCATGGCCCGCGCGAGGCCGACAATCTCGGCCGGCCGCTCCCCCTTCATCGCCAGGCCGACGAGCAGACCCGCGATGTGAGATGGCGCCGCGCGCCCCTCCATGATCTCGGTCATTGCGGTCGCGGCTTCCTCCGAGCTGAGGTCTTCGTGCCGCGTCAGCTTTTCGATCAGCGGTTGAAACGTCACGACAATCGGCCCTCAAGAAAGTTTCGCAGCATCGTGCGTCCTTCGCCGGTCAGAATCGACTCGGGATGGAACTGCACGCCGTGTATGGGCCACTGGCGATGTCGCAAACCCATGACGATGCCGTCGTCGCAGGTTCGCGCCGAGACTTCGAGCGCCTTCGGAAAGGTTCGATCGGCCACGACCAGGGAGTGATAGCGCGAGGCCACGAACGGATTACTGATGCCGGCGAAGATGCCGCGACCATCGTGTTCGATGGTCGACGTCTTGCCGTGTACCGGCGCGCTGGCACGGACGATGTCGCCACCGAAGACCGCGCCAATTGCCTGATGGCCGAGACAGACACCGAGAATGGGCGTGCTCTGTCCGAGCGCTCGAATGACGCTCATCGTGACACCGGCCTGCTCCGGGCGTCCGGGACCGGGCGAGATCACGATCTGTCGGGGCTTCTCGCCGGCGACATCTTCGAGCGTCACGGTATCGTTCCGCATGACGCGAACCTCCGCGCCCAGCTCGCCCAGGTACTGCACGAGGTTGTAGGTGAACGAGTCGTAGTTGTCGATGACTAACACCATACCGGCACAGTCAGAGGTTGCGGCAAACGGCGACGGCATGCCGCCACGGGAATTCGTCCTGCCCCCTGGGTCCTTCGCAGCGTCATAACCCCGCCTGAGCCAGCTCGAGCGCCCGCACCAGCGCCCGCGCCTTGTCGCGGGTTTCTTCGTACTCCGCCGTCGGATTGGAATCCATCACGATGCCGGCGCCGGCCTGCACGAACGCACGGCCGCCGGAAATGATCACGGTCCGGATCGCGATACAGAAATCGAGATTGCCGGCGAAATCGAGGTAGCCGACCGCGCCGGCATAGAGACCGCGTCCCGACGGTTCCAGCTCCTTGATGATCTGCATGGCCCGCACCTTCGGTGCGCCCGAGACGGTGCCGGCCGGAAAACACGAGACGAGTGCGTCGAGCCGATCACGATCGTCGGCGAGTTTCCCCTCGACAATCGAGGTCAGATGCATCACGTGGGAGAACTTCTCCAGGCCCATGAACTGGGGGACGCGTACCGATCCGTATTCGCAGACGCGACCAACATCGTTGCGGCCGAGATCCACCAGCATGACGTGCTCGGCCCGCTCCTTCTCGTTGCGTTTCAACTCTTCGGCCAGCCGCATATCGTCGCTATCGGAGCGGCCGCGCGGCCGTGTCCCGGCGATCGGGTGCGTCTCGACGTGCGATCCCTCGACGCGGACGAGCATCTCCGGCGACGAGCCGACGATGGAGACCGAGCCCATGCGGATGAAATACATGTACGGCGACGGATTCACGTGGCGAAGGGCGCGATAGACGGTAAACGGGTCGCCTTCGACCTCGGCCTCGAAGCGCTGCGAGAGCACGACCTGGTAGATGTCGCCGGCGG
>JBPYEE010000486.1:0-3733 GCA_051985095.1 Vicinamibacterales bacterium
ACCACCGGGCGGTGGCGGAAGTCGACCAGAGCGGCCACGTGGAGGTTACGGAAGGCAACGCGTACAGCGGGAATAACGGACGCGCCGCCATCAAAGCCAATTCGTTCTATTACCTGACCGGCAACAACAACAACGGCGGCCTGTCGAAGGGGCAGCTCTCGACAACGCAAGTCGGGGTCAATCTCGTCAACTCGACCGGCGTCGAGCTCCTGTTTCCCCATCAGGCGCCGCCGGTGCCGCCAACCATCGACATGATCGGCAGATTCTCGGTGACCTCTCTCGGCTATCCGGCGGACAAGCCTGGCAAGGACAACAATTATCGCGGGCTGGCGATCTTCGAGGATACGCTCTACGTCACAAAGGGCAGCGGGGGCAACGGAATCAACACGGTCTATCAGGTCGGCGATCACGGCGTTCTGCCGACGCCGTTCAATGCACCGGGCGGCCAGCTGGCCAATGTGCCAATCACCATTCTGCCGGGTCTGTGGACCGGACTCGCCGGCAATACCACGCCGCCGCTGCCGCGATTCCCGTTTGGTATCTGGTTCGCCGACGCCAGGACGCTTTACGTCGCCGATGAAGGCGACGGCACGACGGCCAACGCGTCGACCGACCCGCAATCCGGCCTGGAAAAGTGGGTGTTCGACAACGGGTCCTGGCACCTGGTCTACACCCTCCAGAAGGGGCTGAATCTGGGCGTTCCCTACGTCGTGCCGCACGCGCCGGGGACCCCGCCGTACCCTGACCCGGCGCCCGACGGGTTGCGGAATCTGACCGGCCGGCGAAACGAAGACGGGACGGTCACGATCTGGGCGATCACATCGACGGTCAGCGCGAGCGGCGACCAGGGCGCCGATCCCAACCAGCTCGTGATGATCACCGACCGATTGGCGGCGACGACGCTGCCAGCCAACGAAGAATTCAGGATCCTGCGGACCGCCGCGTACGGCGAAGTGCTGCGTGGCGTGTCGTTCGCGCCGGGGACCGGACTCGGGTGCGGCAGCGGTGAGCCGGGCAACGACGACCCGCAGCGAGGCGAGGGCTGCTCGGAGCAGCACAACGATCAATAGTCGTGCGGCACGCTACGATCGTTACTGAAACGTGACCGCATCGTTGTCGTAGGGTCGTCGGGTTCGGGTATTGTGGATTCGACGGTGCTTGCGCAACAATCGCGACGAGGCTCGTCGACCCGTTGATGAGCTGACAGGGTCGGCGGCCGGTGACCGGTGAGAAGGGATGCGCCTCGGCGGCGAATGGCCGCCGACTCCGCGGGTCCATCAAGCTTTTCGCCGGGCACCGGGCGCCGACCTGTCCCCTGATCCGCGACTCCGTCCCTGCGGTTTCACGACATCGTGACACCCGAGTGGTATACGGGCCTTTGTTATGTCTTACACGCTGTCGCTGGCCTGTGGCTGCCTCGTTTATGTCTCCTGCCACCCCGTCACGCGCATCGCGCATACACGGATAATCCAAGCGCGCGGCGGCGACTGCCGCGATCGCCGTCACGACGTCGGAGCCCGGTTGTTCTTGTGGGAGATCCTTCCGGACCCTCGTCATCGGCCGGCGCCGCACTGGACCGACGAGTCTGAGGGTACGAGAGATCCGCACCCCTCACCGCTCTAGAACCCCAACCCCGCCCGTCGCGGCGCGACCCATCCCGGTCGCGCGAGGATACGTGGTCAGCCGTTCTGCCCGATTCGATGCTTCAATTTACTGCGCAGGTCGACAAACCGCGAGACGCGTGGATGGATCGTGCGGTTACAAGTGTCGCACCGGGATGACAATCTTGCTGCCGCTCGGCCTTTGGCGATGCACCTATGCCAAGCGGAGAATCACGGCAAATGCGAGCAAAGCCGCAAGAACGACAACGGCAATCAACGGGTCCCAACGGTCAACGCGCGGCGTGGGATACAGCATGTGCAGAAGGAGCAACAGCACGCCGCGTGCCACATCGCTGAGACAGGATCGCCGCGCGGCGTCAGTGTCGCAGGTCTGTCGACGGACGAATCGTTGTCACCGGCATCGCATTCACCATCAGCCGGAAGAGATCGGTCTGGTCGATGACGCCCACCACGTTCGCGGCCAAGGGCCCTTCGGCCGCGATGCGAACCTGGGTGCCCGTGTGATCCTGCGATTGGTGAAAGGGCGCCGTTGCGTACGACACGACCATCGTCGCGTTGTCTTTGGTCCTTAACGCGCTGATGAGGCCGACCGGAGGGTGGGCATCCGTCGGAATCGAAATGATCTGGCTTGAGTGTCCGTGGTCGGCCGTGACGATCACGAGCGTGTTCCGCCGCGCGCGCGCATAATCGAGCCCGACCTTTACCGCCGCATCGAACGTGACCGTCTCGCCGATTTGCCCGCACGGGTTCGCGGCGTGCACCTGTTTGTCGATTGACGCCCCTTCCACCTGCAGAAAGAAGCCCGCCGGGGCTGAATCGCCTCGATCGAGCAACTCGATGGCTTTCCTCGTCATGGCGGCGAGAGACGGCTCGTGCCGGGGTCGCTGATCGAGCCCGCATGTCTGCGGCCGGGAGACATTGCTGGGGTACGGCAGCGCTTCGGCGCCGGTCCACTCGATGGTCATATTGCCGGGTGCGAAGAGGCCCAACAGACGTTGCCCCGGCGCGGCGTACTCCAGACCCGGGGCGGCCGTGACAATCCGATAGCCCTTTCGAATCGCGGCCTGCAGGACCGTCTGACCTGAGTCGGTCGGTTGATCGAAGCGGCTGGCCCCACCACCCATCAGCACGTCGATTTCGTGGTCGACCTCCTGCTCCGCGATGGAACCGGGACCGCCCACACTTTTGCGGTCCTGCGGACAGGCCGCCATGTCCGACGGCCCCTGACAAGAGCGGTTCGCGACGTGCGACGCGAGAACCGCGGGCGTCGCGTCGGTCAGTTCGGCGGTCGTGATGTCACCCGTGCTGTACCCTCGCTCGCGGGCAATCTCGACAATGGTCTTGAGGTCACGATCCGATGCGGCGGTTGTCGAGATCCGGCCGTTGCTCGTTTTGGACCCTGTTGCCCACCCAGTGCCGCTGGCAGCCGAGTCTGTGACGTAGTCCGGCAGGTCAGGATGCGCTTCCTGGATCGAGTAGGTCGTGTACGCGCCGGTGAAGGTCAGGGAGTCCAGTGCGAGCCGGCCGCCGGCGCCGACTGCATAGTTGCGAGCGATGGTGATCTCCGAATCGCCCATCCCGTCGCCAATGAACAGGAGAATATTGCGCGCCGGTCCCGCCGTGAGCCCGTCGCGGATCGCGGTCGAACGATCGCGATCCTGGGCGACCAGCGCGATCGCGCCAATGGCGGCGGCCGTCACCAGCAGCTCAGCGGTGAGCGCACCATGACGGTCCCTGCGAGCACCGATGCCAAATTTCATGGCGCATTAGGATAGGGAGAGAGTGCAACGTCCGTACGACGTGATTGACCGGTTGAGCCGGGGGACCTACTCCGTCGAGCCCAGCGCAGCCCAACTGGCCCGCCGTCGGCGAAGGCCTTGCACCCTGACTTGCATCGCTGCAAGCCCTTTTTTGCGCGGAGGAGACCCAAAATGGCACTGACCCTGACTGAAGTACGCCGGATCGCACAGGATGTGGTCGCGGCGGATGACTCGACCCTTCGCGTCGTCGGCGTCTCGAAGGCGGGGCGAGCCTATACCGAGGTCATGGTGTTTGACGTCGCCTGCTCGTCAGAGCCGTGCCGGATGCTCATCGGCGCCGACCGGACCAAA
>JBPYEE010000487.1:0-7256 GCA_051985095.1 Vicinamibacterales bacterium
GGCGCCGCCGATGTCCGCGTCGGTCAGGTTCGGCCCATAGAACATCAGGTGCGGCGTCGACCGTGTGCGTGACACGACGCCATGCTCGTCGATCCGGTAGCGCATCGGCGACAGCATGTAGGCGATACCAGCTCGCCCGGGCGCGTGGTAGTGCCCGCTCGCGAAACGCTCGGCAATGACGGCCTCGATCTCGGCGCTCGACCGCCCCGCCAACCGCATCTGCGCGTCATCGAAGTCAAGGAGCAGCAACGAACGCGCGCCCTCCGCGTCCCAGCACACCGGAAACAGATCGCCGGCACGGCGGCTGACGATGCAGGTGAAGGCGTTGCTGCCCTTCGTCGCAATCGTGTAGCCGGCTCGGTCAAGCGTCCACACGGTCGCCTCGTTGCGCAGCTGTCTGGGCGCCGCGCTCAGGGCGAGCTCGATTTCGAGGCTGCGGGGCAGCAGCGGGTACTGCGCCGATTGCGCGAACCGCTCTGGTCCCGCGTCCACCGCCGGCGCGGCGGCCGCGCCGACGTACTGGCGCGCGTGCTCGAGTTCCGGGCGCTGGCGGTCGCCGCGCTCGCAGATCTTCACGAGCTGCGCGTAGTAGGTGCGGGCCTTCGTGCGGTCGCCGGCGGATTCGGCAGCGCGGCCGGCGCCGTACACGGACCTGAAGCGATTCGGCTCTTTCGCGAGATTCGCTTCGAATTCCTTCAACGCGTCCGCCGGCCGGCCCGCCTCCAGCAACATTTCGCCCAGCAGTTCGTGGGCCGGCGCGATTGGCCCTGGAGTAATCGCGGACTTGTCGGTCGTGTCTTCGAGCGCCGCCGCGGCGGCCAGCGTTCGCAGCGCCTCGTCGCGGTGCCCCTGCGCCCAGAGCAGCCAGCCGCTCGCCGCCTGACGCTGGATGTCGAGCTGCGTTGCCCAATACGCATCGCTCGCCTGAACTTCCTTATCCCGGAGCGCCGTGAGCTGATCGATGTCGACCCGCGCGGCTTCGGGCTTTCCCGATCGCGCCGCCCCGAGGGCGCGCGCGAATCGCGCGATCGCTTCGACGAAGGGCTGCGGACCCGGTCGAACGGGCAACGCGGCCGCGTCGGCCCACGCGCCGCGCTCGACCGCCCACCGCGCGGGAATCGCCGTCGCCGGCCAGCCCGCAGCGAGATTGGCGGACATGCCCGGCATCCCTGGCATGTCTCCGCCGGGCGCCGGCTTTGCCGTCATTTCTCCGACGCCGTCCAGAATCTCCTTCGCGCGCCGATCCTGCGCGGTCTGCAGATAGGCGTACATTTCGTAGTCCCAGGCGTGCAGCGCTTCGCCGAAGTCGTGCCGCTCCATGGCGACATCGTGCGAGCGAATGTTGGTGTCGATCGACTCCTGCCAGGAGCCGACGCGCGTGAAGGTGTGGGCCGGCATGTGGAGCGCGTGCGGCGCATCGGGGGCGAGATTCGCGTACTTCCGCGCAAACGGCAGCGCGCGCGGCGCCAGCGCCGGCACGTCGTAGCTGTGAATCAGGTAATGCGTGACGCCGGGATGATCGGGCTCGACCTTGTAGAGCGCCTCGAGAATTGCGGCCGCTTTGAGTTGATTGGCGTAGGTCTTGTCGGTCGGCAGCGCCGTCTGATCGACCGCCAGCGCGTAAAAGGCGGCGGCCTCGCGATCGGTCGGATACTTCGTGTAGATGCGCTCCATGGCCTTTTCATACGCCAGCGTCCGCGCCCGATGATCGAGCGTCGCGGTCTCCGCGTAGAGGAGCCGCACCGCAGCGATGTATTCGCGTTCGCGATCCGTCTTCGCGCCGGTGGCCTGGGCCTTGTCCGCCGCGGCCAGGCCGTCGTGCAGGACCTGCGGCGACCGGAGGCCGCCAAACGGGTTGCCCCACGCGCTCATCGCGACGCCCCACTCCGCGATGCCGCACGAGGGATCGGCCGCGAGCACCTTTGTAAAGCCGGCCCTCGCATCGGCAAACTCAAACGAATGCAGAAGCGCGATCGCGTGATCGAATTCCTCGGCAACCGACGGCGAGCACGACGTCTCGAAGTGCACCTTCCCGAGCCGCTCGCCTCCGCTTCGTGAGGGTTGCGGCTGCGCGGCCGCCGGCGCCGCAGAGATGACGGCCACAAGAAATCCAACGGCTACTCCCGCACGCATCCCGATCTCCCTTCTCCGGACGGGTTCACGAGCGACCCAGCGATGCCGCTGCTGCGTCGAGAATTTCATCCGACAGGGCCGGATCGTCGACGGCGCGCGCCAGAATCAGCGCACCCACCAGTCCGGCCATTGTCACCAGGGCTTTCTGACGCCGCGCGGCGGCTGCCCGTCCCGGGATCACGCACCGGAGGGCGTCGACGCGCAGACGGAGTCCTTCGGTGAAGGCGCGCCGCACGGAGCGCGGTCGCCGCACCACGTCCGACCCGAGTGCCGCGAACAGACAGCCATGCGCGGGATCGTCGCGGTGGCGGGGCGACAGGTAGCCGCGAACGACCTCGGCAATCGACGGGTCGGCTTTTCCAGTCAGCCGCTCGAGCCACCCGTCCCGCCCGAGCACCCGCGCGGTGATTTCGGCAGCGAGATCGTCTTTCGACGCGAAATGGCCGTAGAACCCGCCATGGGTCAGCCCGGCGCGCTTCATGATGTCTGCCACGCCGATCCCATCGAACCCCCGTTCGCGGAATAGCGTACCGGCCACCTCCAAAATCGTCTCGCGGTGCGCGGCCGCCTGCTCGCGGGTGACTCTCACTCGGCCCTCCGTATCCGTATATTCATGACAAGCGTCATCTATTTAAAGATGACGTACATCATGTATCGTGTCAACCAGGCATCCGCCGGTGCTCGCCCGCCGGGCTACCGAATCAGGTTGCCGGCGAGGGCCGAGACGAGCGCCACGCCGGCGGCTGTCAGCATGATGAGCCGGACCGCCAGCACGAAGGATTGGTCGATCGCCCGCCGCACGGCCGTAAATTGAGCAGGCTCGGTCAACGGGGGAATCTCCGCTGCGGCCAGCTTTGGGAGCTCGCGGTCAATCGGTGCGCGGACCGAGACGGCCAGATCGAGTCGGTCGAGTGCGGCGCGGGCGCGCCCGTCGAAGCTCCACACGAGCGCGAGGCCGAACACAGCGATCGCGACCAGACCGGCAACGCGCGAAACCGCATTGTTCACGCCTGAAGCGACGCCCGCGTGCTGCGTCTCGACGGCCGTCATCGCCGTCGTCGTGAGCGGGGCAACGACGATGGCCATGCCGAGCCCCAGGACGACGATCGCCGGAAAAAACGTCGTCCAGTAGCTGCCGCCGAGCCCTGCGCCCGCCAGCAACGCGAACCCCGAGGCCGCCACGACGGGGCCGACAGTCAGCGGCAGGCGGCTGCCGACACGCCTGACCAGACCTCCGGACCAGCGGGACAACGAGAACATCAGCACGGGAAACGGCAGCAGCGCCGCGCCGGCAGCCGTCGCCGTGTAGTGTTGCACCTGGATGAGATTCATCGGGACGAGCCAGAAGACTGTCGCGAGGGCGCCGTAGAGCAGCAGAGTCAGGAGGTTCGCCAGCGTAAAGGTTCGCGATTTGAACAGCCCCAACGGAAGCATCGGTCCGCGGACGCGGGATTCAACGGCAACGAAGGCGATCAGCGAGACGACCCCCGCAGCAGCGATCGCGAGCACGAAGGACCGGTTGCTCGACAACCGGGGCCATTCGAGGAGCGCGAAGACCACGGCACCAAGACCGAACACGGCCAGCGCGGCGCCGCCCCAGTCGACATACGAGCTCCGCGACAGGTCGCGACTCTCGTTCATGAAGCGGACCGAGAGCGCGACCACGATCGCCGCAAGGGGAACGTTGATGAAGAAGACGGCGCGCCAACTCACGTGCTCGATCAACCAGCCGCCGGCCACCGGACCGATGGCCGTCGTGATCGCGCTGAAGCCAGACCAGGTGCCAATGGCGCGCCCCCGTTCGGCGTCGTCGAACGTCGCGCTGATGATCGCGAGGCTCCCCGGCACGAGGAAGGCCGCGCCGACGCCCTGCACGGCCCGCGCGGCAATCAGCGCGCGCGTCGATCCGGCCAGACCACAAGCGATCGACGCGGCCGTGAAGAGCCACACGCCTGCGAGGAACATTCGCTTGCGTCCGAATTGATCGCCGAGCGACCCGCCAACCAGAATGAGCGCGCCGAGAAAAAGCGCGTACGCCTCGATGACCCACTGGATGTCCGTGATTGTCGCGTGCAGATCTGTCTGGAGCGCTGGCAAGGCGACGTTGACGACCGTCGAGTCAATGAACGTCAGGCTCGATCCGATGATCGTTGCCACGAGCGTCCACTGCCGCGGCTGAACCGGGCCCGGCACGCCCGGCTCACTCGTACCGAAGCGCGATGGCGGGGTCCACCAGCGTGGCCCGACGGGCCGGGATGAAGGCGGCGGCCGCCGCGACAAGAAGCAGCAGGCAGGCCACGGCCACAAAGGCGAGCGGGTCGCTCGCCTTCACGCCGAACAGGAGGCTCGCCAGCACACGTGTGAGACCGTACGCCAGTCCCACCCCCGCGATGGCACCGAGACTCGCCAGCATCAATCCTTCCCGGAGCACCGCTCGTCGCATGGTCGCACGATCGGCGCCGAGCGCCATGCGAATGCCGATTTCCTGCGTGCGCTGCGCGACGGAGTACGACATCAAGCCGTAGAGACCGATCGCGGCAAGCACCAGCGCCGCACCGGCGAAGACGCTCAGGAGCACCATCGTAAAAGTCTGCCGCGCGACGGCGCCGGACAGCACCTGTTCCATCGTGCGCGGCCGCGAGATGGTCATCTGCCCGTCGACGGCGCGCAGTTCACGCTCAACCGCGGCGCGCAGCGGAGCCGGATCGGTGGCGGTCCGCACGGCCCACGACAGCGGGATCACGCTGTTCGCCAGGGTCGTCATCCCATCGGTCACCTGCGCCTGCGGAATGTACATGACCTCGACGCCGGCATTACTGAGCCCATTCTCGCGCACGTTGCCGACGATGCCGACAATTTCTCGCGGCGGCTCCTCGAACTGCGGGCCCAGTCCTTTGCCAATGACGATGAGCTGCCCCATCGGATCGGCCGCCGGCCAGTACTTCTTCGCCATCGCGTCGTTGATGATGACGACGTGGGGCGCCTGAGCGGTGTCGCCGTCGGCGAACTGGCGGCCGCGGATCAGCGGAATCTTGAACGCCGCGAAGTAATGGGGCGAGGCGAACCGCCACTGTGCGTCCCCGTTGTACTCGCCACGCGCCGGTGGTCGGCCGACGATGGCAAACGGCAAATCGATGCCCGCCTCGACCGGCAGCACGATCATCGACGCGGCCGCCTCCACGCCGGGGATGAGCTCGAGCCGCTGCGCCACCTGCATGCTGAACGTGCTCACGCGGGCCGTCGTCGAGTAGCCGGTCCCGGCGAGTGACGTCTGGAACGTGAACAGGTTGTGTGGATCGAGTCCCGCGTCGACCGACCGTAACCCGACGAAACTTCGAATCAGCAGGGCCGCACCCACGAGCAGCACCAGCGCCAACGCCGTTTCGATCACGACGAGCGCCGATCGCACTCGCTTGTGGCGGAGGCCCGTACCCGACCGCCCGCTCGCCTCTTTGAGCGTCGACGCCAGATCCGGTTTCGACGTGCGGAGCGCGGGAAGGAGGCCGAACCCGACGCCGGTGACGAGGGCCAGGCCGAGCGTGAACGCGGTCACCCGCCAGTCGAGCGCCGGGATCGCCAGTCCACCGTTTACCGGGTCGGTCACGCGCGGCAGGTTCCCGGGCACCAGCGCCAGCAACCCGCGCACGCCCCACGCACCAAGCGCGAGACCGAGCAGCCCGCCACACCCGGCCAACACCACGCTTTCGGTCAGCAACTGACGGACGAGGCGACGGCGATTCGCGCCGAGCGCTGAGCGAATCGCGAGTTCGCGCTGCCGACCGGTGGCGCGTGCGAGCAGCAGGTTCGCGACGTTCGCACACGCGATGAGCAACACCAGAGCGACCGCGCCGAACAGCACCCAGAGTGCCGTGCGCACGTCCCCCGTGGTCGCCTCGCGCATCGGCACGACGGCGACCCCTTCCTCGGGATCCATCCACGTCGGGTTGGCCTTTCGAAACCGCTCGCCGACCACCGCCATCTGCGCACGCGCGGCGGCGACCGACACGCTCGCCTTCAGCCGTCCGGCGACATTGAGGTAATGGCCCTGATTCGTGCTGTTCGGGTCCGCCTGGATCGGAAGCCAGAGATCGGCGTCCGGATCCGAATGGAAACCTTTTGACACGATGCCGACAACCGAATACGAGACGCCATTCAGCAGAATCGGCTGGCCGAGCATGTCGCGCCTGCCGCCGAAGCGGGACTGCCACAGTCGCTCGGAGATGACCGCCACCGCCGGACCATGCGGCAGGTCCTCCACCGCGGAGAAACTTCGGCCGATGCTCGGAACGACGCCGAACACCCTGAAGTAGTCGGCCGAGACGTGGACGACTTGCACCGGCTCGGGCGGATTGCCGGCGCCCAGGTTCATGGCCAGCGCGCCGAAGTCGTAGAGCGTCATTGCCTCGAACACGTCGTTCTGCCGCCACATCATGTACTTGGGAACGGAGTTCGAGTACCCGACGCCGGCGCGGTATTGGCGCCCTAGTTTCATGAGGCGGTCGGGCTGCGGGTATGGCAGCGGCTGGAGCAGCACGGCATCGACGACGGTGAAAATTGCCGTGTTCGCGCCGATGCCAATCGTCAGCGCGGCGAGCGCGATCGCGGTGACGCCCGCGTTGCGACGCATCGCGCGGAGGGCATACCACAGGTCGGCCGCGAACCGTTCCATCAGGACTGGTTGACGAAGCGCAGCCGGCGGTTGTTCCCGCGCCCGGTCACGGGGCGTAGGGCGTGTGCCTCGCTACCACAGCACCTTGACGCCCAGCTGCATTTGCCGCGACGTCGTGGCGGTGCTCGTCACCTGCCCGGCCGTCGGCGACAACTCCGGAAAGGTCGCATTGGGCGGCGCCTGCAGGACATGTGTGATCAGATTGGGGGTGTTGAAATTCGCGCGGTTGAGGAGGTTGAAAACCTCGACACGCAGTTGCAGCGTCGTCTTGTTGCCAACGTGGGTGTCCTTGAAGACCGAGAGATCCCACGTCGCCAGTCCGGGGCCCGTGTAACTGTCGCGGCCGACGTTGCCATAGAACCCACTGTTACTCGGTGGCGCGATGAACGCGTTCGGGTTGAACCACTGGTTGGGGTCGCCGGTGACCACCGACCCGGTGAAGGCGGGGTTCAGA
>JBPYEE010000488.1:0-3823 GCA_051985095.1 Vicinamibacterales bacterium
TTCTTGCCGACCCATTCGTCGGCGTTGGCTTCAATCCGATACTTCGGCGTGCGCGCGAATTCCGTTTCCTTCCTGAACAACGCCTCGAGCACCGCCCGCGTGTTGTTGATGCAGAGGCCGATGCCGACCGACATCAGAAACGGGACGTACTTCACGCGCGAGCGCCAGTCCTTGTGCACTTCACGCTGGCAGACCATGTAGAAGTTGCAGAAGGAGAAGGTGGCGGCGAAGAACATCGGGATATCGATGAGCAGCATCTCGTACCATCCCATGTTGTACCGGATCACCATCGCCGGAAACATGAGGATCGACAGGATGCACATGAAGATGTAGTTGAAGTTCGCGGTGAGATGGAAAAACGCCTCCGCCTTGATGCCGAGCGGAAGGTCTGATCGCAGAATCGTCGGCAGCAGCTTGCGGCACGTCTGGATCGAGCCTTTGGCCCAGCGGTGCTGCTGCGACTTGAATCCGTTCATCTCAACCGGCACTTCGGCGGGTGCGATCACGTCGGGGAGGAACACGAATCGCCACCCGCGCAGCTGCGCGCGATAGCTCAGGTCGAGATCCTCGGTCAGCGTGTCGTGCTGCCAGCCGCCGGCGTCGTCGATCGCCGTGCGCCGCCAGACGCCGGCGGTGCCGTTGAAATTGAAGAAGCGGCCGCTGCGGTTCCGGCCGCCGTGCTCGAGGACGAAGTGGCCGTCGAGCAGGATGGCCTGGATCTTGGTGAGCAGCGAGTAATCCTCGTTGATGTGGCCCCACCGCGCCTGCACCATCCCGACTCGCGGATCCGCGAAGTGCGGCATCAGCCGAGTCAGGAAGTCGCGCGTTGGAATGAAGTCGGCATCAAAGATCCCGATGTAGGCGCCGCGCGCGACGTTCATCCCCTCCTCGAGGGCTCCGGATTTGTACCCGCGCCGGTCGGTGCGATGGAAGTATTTGATGTCGATCCCTTCGGCGGCGTGGCGGCGTACGGCGAGCTCGGCGATGCTGCGCGTTTCGTCGGTCGAATCGTCGAGCACCTGGATTTCGAGGCGATCGCGTGGATAGTCCAGGTCGCAGACCGCCTGGATGAGGCGGTCGGCGACGTACATTTCGTTGTAGAGCGGCAGCTGAATGGTGACGACCGGAAGCGGATCGAGCGGCGGCAGGGCGGTGGGCTGATGGTTCCGGTGCTTCCGATACAGCCAGACCAGGTAATACCGATGCCACCCGTAAACCGCGAGGACGATCAGCACAAAGAAATAGGCGGCGAGCGTCAGCGATTCAGCGGGCGTCATGTTCTAGCGGCGCAATCACTTATATTACTGTTGGGTTTCGATGACGTCAAACAAACAACTCCGCGATCTCATCGACCAAGTTGCGAGCGGCGCGCTCGATCCGGACGTCGCGTGTGACCGGCTCATCAACGCGTTGCGGGCGCGGCCATTCGAGGACCTCGGGTTCGCGCGCGTCGACCATCATCGAGCGGTCCGGCAAGGCTTCCCTGAGGTCATCCTCGGTCTAGGCAAAACACCTGCCCAGATCGCCGGGATTGCCGCGGAGATCGTGCGCCGCGGATCGACACTGCTGGTCACGCGCGCGAGTGAGGCTGCCTACGAGGCCGTCCGCGCGGTGGTCCCGCACGCGGCGTATCACTCTGATGCGCGGCTCATTACCTACCGTCAAGAAGATGTCACGCCAGGTAACGGACGGATCATCGTGGCGACCGCCGGCACCTCCGACCTGCTCGTTGCCGAAGAGGCGGCGCGGACGGCGGAGTTGATGGGCAACGACGTGTGTCGGCTCTACGACGTCGGCGTTGCCGGAATCCACCGGTTGCTCGAGGAGCGCGAACGCCTGGCGGGCGCGCGCGTCATAATCGTCGTCGCCGGCATGGAAGGTGCGTTGCCCAGCGTGGTCGCCGGGCTGGTCCACGTCCCGGTGATTGCGGTGCCGACCAGCGTCGGCTATGGTGCCAGTTTTGGCGGAATTGCCGCCCTGCTCGGCATGTTAAACAGCTGCGCGGCGGGGGTATCGGTCGTCAACATCGACAACGGATTCGGCGCGGCGACGGTAGCGTCGATGATCAATCATTTGTAGAATATGTAGTTTCCCATCCATGCAGCTGAGCGCCCTGCGGGCCCTCGAATTCGAGCGTATTGCCGAGGCGGTGACCAGCTTCGCCCTGACACCGATGGGCGCTGAACGTCTCGCCAGACTCACGCCCTCGGCCGATCCGCCGCGCGTCGCGCAGCTGCTGGCCGGCACCAGCGAGGCCGCCCGGTTCGTGGCCGCCGTCGGCCCGCTTCCGCTGCGGGCGTCGAGCGAGCTCCCGCAGATCCTGACGGCGCTGGCGGTCGAGGGCCGTGCGCTCGAGGGGCCGCGCCTGCTGGCGCTCGTTGCATTCCTGGCGTCGGTGGACGACACCCGCGACGCCATCCGCCGCGCGCCGGGATCGTTTCCGCTGCTCGATGCGGCGAGCGGCCCCGCGGCGTCCTTTCGCGGCGAATCGGCGGCGGTGCGCGACAAGCTTGATGCGGCGGGCGAGGTCGTCGACAGCGCGAGCCCTGAACTGAAGCTGATTCGAGACCGGCTCCGGAAGCAGCGGGCCCGTCTGCGCACGACGCTCGAGTCGTACCTGCGCGGCAAGGACACAGCCAAGTATCTGCAGGATCAGGTCGTCACGGAGCGAAACGGCCGGTACGTGCTCGTGGTGAAGACCGAGCACCGCAGTTCGATTCCCGGCATCGTGCATGGATCGTCGACGAGCGGCGCCAGCCTGTTTCTCGAGCCGCTCAGCACCGTCGAGATCAACAACGACATCGTCGCGCTCGAGGAGCAGGAGGTGGAGGAGATCCAAAGAATCCTGCTCGCGCTGACCGACGGCTTTCGCGCGCGCGCCGCCGATCTCGCCCGCACGATCGAGGCGGCCATCGAGCTGGACGTGCTGCAGGCGCGCGCCCGGTTCTCCGATTCGATCGACGGCATTGAACCGGCGCTGGCGACCGACGGGGCCTTCGAGCTGCAGGCAGCCCGCCATCCGCTGCTGAAGAGCCCGGTCCCGGTCACGATCAAGGTGATTCCGCCTGCCACCGTGCTGCTCATCACCGGGCCGAACACCGGCGGCAAGACCGTCGCGCTGAAGACCGCCGGCCTGCTCGCGATGATGGCGCAGGCGGGCCTGCGCATCCCGGCGGCCGATGGCTCGCGGCTGCCGGTGTTCCGGTCGATCTTTGCCGACATCGGCGACGAGCAGTCGATCGAGGCGAGCCTCAGCACGTTCTCGGCGCACATCACGAACCTCGCCTCGATGGATCGCAACCTCGCGGCGCCGGCGTTGCTGCTGCTCGACGAAATCGGGTCGGGCACCGATCCCATCGAGGGTGGTGCGCTCGGCGTGGCGCTCGTCGATCATTTCAAGGCGCGCGGCGCGACGGTTATTGCCACGAGCCACTACGACGCCCTGAAGACGTACGCCTCGACCACCGACGGCGTCGCGAGCGCCGCGTTCGGCTTCGACCCGGAGACGTTTGCGCCCAGCTACCAGCTGGCGTATGGCTCGCCGGGACGCAGCCTCGCCCTCGAGATCGCGGCGCGCCTGGGTCTGGCGCCGGCGGTCATCGACGCGGCGCGCCAGAACCTCAGCGCGCGCGAAGCGCAGCTCGCCGAACACCTCGCCAAGATCGATCGCGACATGCGTGCGCTCGATCACGAGCAGCGGCTCGCGGCGCGCCGGCGGGAAACCCTCGACGCGGAGGAAGCCCGCCTCCGGGAGCGCGACGAGGCGCTGCGCCACCGCGAAGAATCGTCACGCGCCCGGCTGACCGACCGGCTCGAGTCCCAG
>JBPYEE010000489.1:0-7824 GCA_051985095.1 Vicinamibacterales bacterium
CGACGCGATCGGAGAAGACGTGGGCGCCCCAGATCGCCGGCACGTGCTCGTACAGGCGATCAATGTTGGAGAGGCCGCCACCCAGCACGATCACGTCCGGATCGACGATGTTCATGACGCTGGCGAGCGCGCGGGCCATTCGATCCTCATAGCGCGCCAGACATTCGTTCGCCCGCGGCTCTCCGGTCGCCGCCCGGGCCGCGATCTCGCGCGCGCTGGTCCGGCCGTCGTAGTCGCGCGTCAGCCCCGGACCGGACAGAAAGGTTTCAATGCAGCCGCGGCGCCCGCAGTAGCACGGCGGCCCGGGCGATTCGACGCCGGTCGCGGCCGGCAAGGGATTGTGTCCCCACTCCCCCGCGATCGCGTTGGCCCCGGTGACGACACGGCCATCGATGACGAGACCACCGCCGGTGCCGGTGCCGACGATCACGCCGAAGACGACCGGCGCGCCGGCCGCCGCGCCGTCGGTGGCCTCAGACAGGGCAAAACAGTTCGCGTCGTTCGCGAAGCGGACGGGGCGCCCGAGGATGCGGGGCAAATCTTCGGCGAGCGGCCGTCCGTTGAGCCAGGTGGAATTCGCGTTCTTGACGAGGCCGGTCGCCGGCGAGATCGCGCCCGGCATCGCGATTCCGACGGTGGCGCGCGCCGCGACGGCACGTTCGAGCTCCGCCACGAGCGCCACGACCGCCGCGATCGTGGCCTCGTAGTCCCCGCGCGGCGCCCCAACCCGCGTGCGCCGGCGCTCGTGGCCCTGCGCGTCAATCGCAAGTCCTTCGATTTTCGTGCCGCCGAGGTCGATGCCGATCCGCACGCGGCTCCGATTGTATGCAGCTACCTCGCCTTGCGTGTGGCATGCCGCTTTGCCAGTTCCCATTCGCGGGTCACGAAGGTCGCGTAGCTGCGGAGCGATTCGTCGATCTGCTCGGGACTGCGATCCTGGAGGTGCTGCCGGTAGGTGTCGACCGCGTTGAGGGCGGCACGGCCCGGGACGGTGTCTCGCTCGGGCAAGGCGTCGAGGCGCACCCGCAACATATCGAGCGCTCGTTCGCCATGCAGGGCGGCCAGCACCTGCGCGAACGTCACCGACACCGCCCCGAGTGCGTCGCGCTCCTTTGCCCGGCGGTCGAACATCGCGGCAATGAGGGGTTCCTCGCCGAGGGCCGTTCCGTCGTCCAGAATCACGGCCGCAATGCCGACCGTCGCGTCATCGGGCAGCGGTTCGAGTTCGATCTGGCGCGACTGGCCTGGCATCAGGCGCTCGAGGCGCTCGGGTGCACCGGCGAGGCCGTGGGTCAGCTCGCTCAAGTAGCCGTCCACCGTTTCCACTTCGCGGTGCGTTCCACCTCCCGGCGAAGGGGTGACGACGGCGAGCGCCCATGCGGTAACGGGCTGGGCGGCAGTGTTCGTCAGAGTCACGCGAGCGCGCTGGCCTGTGACGAGGCGGTCCGCCACGACCGGGAGATCGGCGGCGAGGAGATGAGCGGCAAGAAGCATCGCACACATAAGGAATGGTTGAGCAAAACGTAGACCACATGGAGCTCGGCAATCTGATATCTTCACAATGATGCGGTCGGCCCTCGCCGCGGTCGCAGCCCTGCTGCTCGTCGGGTCCGCGTCAGCACAGACGGACCTCGATGCCCTCATGCGTCAGGTGCTGCTCAAGCGCGACGAGAACTGGAAGAAACTGCAGCAGTATGTCCTCGACGAGCGCGAGGCGATCGAGCTGCGCGGTCCGAGTCAGCGGCCGATCTGGGGCGAGCATCGCGAGTACACGTGGTACATCCGGAATGGCCTGTTCATTCGAAGCCCGATCAAGTTCAATGGCGCGGCGGTCAGCGAGGCGGAGCGCCGCAAATACGAGGACGACTATCTGAAACGCATGCAGCGGCGGGAGGGCCGCGAGTCCACGTCCGATCAGCCGCTCGACGCGGACGGCATCCTCTCGCAGACGCGCCAGCCGCAGTTCATTTCCTCGTCGTACTTCCTGCGCTTCAAGTTCGAGGAGGGCCGATACGCTTTCGTCGGCCGCGAGACGATCGACGGCATCGACACCCTCCGCGTCGAGTACTACCCGGCGGCACTGTTCACCGGCACGGATCGGCGGCGCGGCAGCCGCGGGACATCCGAGGACCATCGCGCGTACGACGACGAATTCCGCCGGTTGATGAACAAGGTGTCGCTCGTGACGCTGTGGATTGAACCGAACGCACACCAGATCGTGAAGTATACGTTCACCGACGTCGCCCTCGATTTTCTTCCGGCGCAATGGCTGGGGCATGTGGACGAGGTCAAAGCGTCGATGACCATGACTCGGCCGTTTCCGGATGTCTGGCTGCCAAGCGATCTCGACGTCGACGCGACGCTGTCGATCGTCGCAGGCCAGTTCGCCGTGCACTACGGCGTCGAGTACCACGACTACCGCCAGGCCGACGTCAAGACCAAGATCAAAATCCCCTGACATGTGGCTCGTCCTCGCGATTGCGGCATTGCAGGTGCCGCACGTCGCGGCCATCCAGGTGCACGGCAACCTCGTGACGAGCGACGAGGAGATCCAGCGGCTGGCCGACATCCAGGTCGGCGCTTCGGTCGACGACGAGACCGTGGACCACATCGCCGAGCGCCTGCGGGCGACCAAGCGGTTCGAAAGCGTGCAGGTACTGAAGCGGTTCGCGTCGATCGAGGACCCTTCGCAGATCCTCATCGTCATCATCGTGGACGAAGGGCGCGTCAAAATCGAGCGGACCAACGACCCGGAGCATCCGTATCGGGCGGTGAAGAACCGGTGGCCGCGCTTGATGTATGAGCCGATCCTCCATCGCGATGATCGCTACGGAACCTCCTTCGGGGCGCGGGTTGCGCTGACCGACGCGTTCGGCAAGGACAGCCGGCTCATCGTGCCGTTGGCCTGGGGCGGCGAGAAACAGGCGGGCATCGAATTCGACAAAGTCGACAACCAGGCCATTCTCAGCCGGGTAACGGGCGGGGTCGACTGGCTCAACCGGACGCACCCGGTGTTCGATCATGTGGAGGCCCGCGGTCTGGCCTGGGTGCGCGGGGAGCACTGGTTTCGGCCTCAGTTGCGCGTGGGGGTCACGGCCGCCCTCCAGCGCGAATCATTCGAGGGCACGACCGACCTGTTCCCCAACATCGGCGCCGACGTCATCGTCGATACGCGCGTCGACCCGGCGCTCCCGCGCAACGCGATCTACGGCCGCGCCTCGTACGCGCATCTCGCCGGCGGCCATCAGACGGAGCTCGATGGCCGCGGGTACATCGGCCTGGTCGGGCAGCTCGTCTTCGGCGTCCGGGCCCAATGGACCGGCGTCGATCCGGCGCTGCCGGCGTACTTGAAGCCCATTTTCGGCGGCTCTGCCAACGTCCGCGGCTTTTCAGCCGGGACCGCCATCGGGGACACGCTGAGGGCTGGCTCCGCGGAACTCATCCTCCCGCTGACCTCTCCGCTTCATCTCGCGCGCCTTGGCGTCAGCGCGTTCAGCGATGTCGGCGCGATTTCATGCGGTCCCGAGCTCCCGAACTGCGACCAGTCGTGGAAACAGGGCTACGGCGGCAGCGTGTGGGTCTCGGCGACGGTCATCCGGCTCAACGTCGCGGTGGCACACGGGGTCGGCTCCTCGACGCGCCTCCACATCAACGGGGACATCTCATTTTGAGGGGCATGCGAGGCCGGTCCCCGCTCTGGGGCCTCACCGTCGGCGCGACGCTCGTTGCCCTCGCAACGACCGGTCTCGGCGCACAGGATCGCCTCAAGGCGATGCCCGCCTACGCCCACTACGAGCAGATGCTGCGCGAGATCCCCAGCGCCATCCAGTCCGGGGCGATCGCCGTCACCTGGACCAGCGGTTCGACCTTCGACTACTCCCGCGACGGCAAGAGCTACCGGTACGACGTCGCTGCACGCGAGGCGACCGACCTGGGCCCGATCACGGAGGACCGCGATCGCCCGCATCGCGAGCCCTTCGAGCAACCAGAGCGCGGACGGCAATTTGCGACGGCCACGTCACCCGACGGCCGGCTGACGGCCCGATACCGCGACCGAAACGTGTGGATCCTCGAACAGGGCCGCGAGCGCGCGGTCACGGTCGACGGCTCGGCGGCCTCGCGCGTCAAATACGGGACAGCCAGCTGGGTCTACGGTGAAGAGCTGAATCAGCGGACGGCGATGTGGTGGTCACCAGACGGCCGGAAACTCGCCTACTACCGGTTCGACGAATCGAAGGTGCCCGATTTTTATCTGACCCTGCACCAGACCGATCACGAGCCTACGGTGAACGCCGAGGCGTTTCCGCTCGCCGGTGCGGCCAACCCGGTTGTCGACCTGTTCGTCTACGACGTGGCCACTCGGCGCTCGATCCGAATCGACGTGCGCAGCGGCCATCCGTTTACCGACGATGTTGTCGGTCACTACGTGTACCGGGTGGAGTGGTCGCAGGACAGCCGTCAGCTGCTGTTCCTGCGGACGAACCGGCGGCAGAACGTGATGGAGGTCGCGGCGGCAGATGCCGCGACCGGTGCGTGCCGCGTCGTGGTGCGCGAGGAGTGGCCGAGCGGGTGGTTGAATGAGGATCCGCGGCTGGTGTTTCTCGCGGACGGCAAGCGGTTCATCTGGGAGTCGCAGCGGACCGGTTTCAACAACTACTACCTGTACGACCTCGAGGGTTCGCGGGTCACGCCGCTCACGCACAACGCGTTTGAAGCCTACTCGCTCGTGAAACTCGACGAACCGGGACAGCTGCTCTTCTACATGGCGCGCGACGGCGACAATCCGATGAAGCTGCAGCTGCACCGCGTACAGCTCGACGGCACCCACGACGTGCGATTGACCGACCCGGCGTTTCACCACACGATTGGCAACTGCTGGGCGGCAGTGGGCGCGCGCGTGCCGCTCCAGATGCCTGTTCCCGGCCCGTGTGGCATCTCGCCTGACAATCGCTATTTCGTCGATGTCTACCAGACGCATGACCTGCCGCCCGCCGCGCGGGTCGTCGACGCCGTGGACGGGTCGATCGTGTCGGAGATTGCGCGGAGCGACACGACGACGTTCGACTCGCTCCACCTTCGCACAGCCGAGCTCTTCAGCTTCATGGCGGCCGACGGTCAGACGACGCTCCGCGGCCTCCTGGAATTCCCGTCGACCTTCGACGCGTCGAAGACCTATCCGCTGCTGGTGCACGTCTACGGCGCGCCGGAGTTCGCGGCCGATACGGCGAGGGAAACCTTCGTCACGCCGAGCGCTCTGACGGAGCTCGGATTCCTGGTCGTGAATGTCGATTCACGCGCGATCCCGGGTCTCGGCAAGCGGGTGCTCGATTCGATCTACCTGAAGCTCGGGACGTCCGACATCGACGATATCGCCGAAGGGATCAAGTCCCTGTGGAATCGGCCGTACGTCGATAGGACACGCGTCGGCATCTTCGGGACGTCGTACGGCGGATACGCCGCGCTCATGGCCATCCTGCGCCATCCCGATGTCTTTGCCGCGGCTTCGTCGTCGTCGCCGCCGAGCGACTGGCGGAATTACGACACCGTTTACACCGAGCGCTACATGTGGACGCCGGAGGCCAACGCAGCCGGGTACGACGAGGGGAGCGCGCTCGCGTACGCCAAGGTGCTGAAGGGGCGGCTGCTGATCTACTACGGCACCGCCGATGACAACGTCCATCCGACCAACGCGCTGCAACTCATCAAGGCGCTCGGGGACGCGGGCAAGAGCTTCGATGTGCAGGTGGGTCCCGACGAGGGCCACGGCGACGTGAACCGCGATCGGATGATGGAATTCTTCATCGATGCGTTGAAGCCTTAACTCCCCCGCTTCAACTCCGCCTTCGCGATCGCCTCGCGATGAACCTCGTCGGGTCCGTCAGCGAGCCGGATCGTGCGCGCGTGCGCCCACGCGGCGGCGAGTGGAAACTCCGCTGACACGCCGGCGGCGCCGTGCGCCTGAATGACGCGGTCGAGCACCCGCAGCGTCATGCGCGGCACGACGACCTTGACCATCGCCAATTCCACGCGGGCCGCCTTATTGCCGATCGTATCCATCATGTACGCGGCTTTCATCGTCAGCAGCCGCGCCTGTTCGATCTCCATCCGCGACTCGGCGATGTCCGCGCGGATCGTGCCCTGGTCCGCCAGTGGCCGGCCGAACGCGACGCGCTGCTGCACGCGGGTGCACATCGCTTCGAGCGCCCGCTCGGCGATACCGACGAGGCGCATGCAGTGGTGGATCCGGCCCGGTCCGAGGCGTCCCTGGGCAATCTCGAATCCGCGTCCCTCACCAAGGAGGATGTTCGACGCCGGAACCCGCACCTCCTCAAATGTGATTTCCGCATGGCCGTGCGGCGCATCGTCGTAGCCGAAGACCGGGAGCATTCGCCGGATGGTCACCCCGGGTGCGTCCATGGGCACGAGGATCATCGATTGCTGTTTGTGCCGTTCGGCGTCTGGATTCGACTTGCCCATGAAGATCGCGACCTTGCAGCGGGGATCCCCGGCGCCGGAGATCCACCATTTGCGGCCGTTGATCCGGTAGGTGTCGCCTTGCCGTTCGATTCGTGACTTGATGTTCGTCGCGTCGCTCGACGCCACGTCCGGTTCGGTCATCGCGAAGCAGGACCGGATGCGACCATCGAGGAGCGGATCCAGCCACTCGGCGCGCTGCTCGGGCGTTCCGTAGCGGGCCAGCACCTCCATGTTGCCGGTATCGGGCGCGGAGCAATTGAACACTTCCGGCGCGAACGGCGCGGACCGGCCCATGATTTCGCACAACGGGGCGTATTCGACATTCGTCAGACCGGCGCCGTACTCGCTGGCGGGCAGAAAGAGATTCCACAGTCCTTCGGCGCGCGCCTTCTGTTTGAGCTCCTCGACGATCGGGATCGGCTGCCAGTGCTTCCAGTCGTCGATGCCGCGGCTCGCGACCTGGCTTCGATACGTCGCCTCATTCGGATAAATGTGTTCGCGCATGAACGCGCTGAAGCGCCGCTGCAGATCCCTGACCCGTGGCGAGTGCTCGAAATGCATGGAGCACATGGTAATTTAGGCGCCTTGTCCCATGGAACCTGATGTTCGCGCGGTGCGCGAGGGTGAAGAACTCGACTGGCGCCGATTGACCGAGTGGCTCCGCGATCGGTTGCCGACTGCGGGGCTGCATCTCGACGCGTCGAACGCGCCGGAGATCGCCCAGTTTCCCGGCGGCCACTCGAACCTGACCTACCTGGTTCGGTTCGGAGACGTCGCGGTGGTGATTCGGCGGCCGCCGTTTGGACCGCTGGCGCCGACGGCGCACGACATGCCACGCGAATTCCGCTGGCTGGCCGCCATGCACCCCGTCTTCGCGCTGGCGCCGCGGCCGTATCTGCTGTGCGAAGACACCAGCGTCATCGGGTCGGTGTTCTATGCCATGGAGCGGCGGCGCGGCATTGTCATCCGCAGTGATGAACCCGCTGCGCTCGCCACACCCGAGCGGCGGCGGCGGATCAGCGAAGCGCTGGTCGACACGCTGACAGACCTGCATGCCATTGACGTCGAGCACCAGGGTCTCCTGTCGCTCGGGAAGCCGGCCGGATTCGTCGGACGCCAGGTGCGGGGATGGACCGACCGGTGGGTGCGGTCGCAGACGGGGCCACTGCCGGAGATGGAGGCGCTGGCCGGCTGGCTGCGCGACCATCTGCCGGCCGACCCGGCAAAGCCATCCGTGGTCCACGGCGACTTCAAGCTGGACAACATCATGCTCGACGCCACCGACGCCAGCCGCGTCGTCGCGGTGTTCGACTGGGAGATGAGCGCGCTCGGCGATCCGCTCGTGGA
>JBPYEE010000490.1:0-6771 GCA_051985095.1 Vicinamibacterales bacterium
TGCTTGGCGATTTCCTGGACGATGTTGCCGTCGGGGTACCCGTAGCGGTTCGAGTACTTCCACGCGCTGTTCATCGCCTTCATGACGTTCTCGGGAGGTCCCCAGCAATTCTCGTTGCTGGCCAAGTGCGCGTACGCATCCCAGTCGTCCATCGCGGGCCGGGCCATGCGCGGCGCAGCGCCGGCGGCACCCTGTGGACGGTTCTGCGCGAACAGATCGACTTCCGGTCCGACCTTCAGATACCCCAGGGCTGCGGCAATGCCTCCGACGAAATGGCGGCGTGAAACACTCATGGCTCCTCCCTGTTTGAAATTCTACTGCCCGGCGGCTGTTCCGCGCGCCGGTCCTTTGTTCTCGTACCAGCGAATCGCCCCGCCGGCGCCCGTGCAGACGAGATCCGGACGGCCGTCACCGTTGACGTCGGCGGCGACGCAGCTGTTCATCGCGAACTTGTCCTCGATCCGTCGATGTTCCCAGGTTCCGGTGGCCGGGTCGGCCGGGGCGAAGAAAACGTGAACCCCGGGCGTGGCGTTGGGATTCTGCGCCGTGACGCGGCCGTTGTCGTTCGCGACGATATCGTCTCGGCCGTCGCCATTGAGATCGACGACGGCAATTTCATGGCCGCTCGAAACCTTGTCGAAGATCACGCGACGCTCCCAGGCGCTCCCTTTCTGGGTGTACACAACCACTTCGTTTCCGTGCCACGGCTCGACCGACGCGAAAAAGCGAGTGCCGTCCTGCCGGCCGACGCCGACGTCGCTCGCACCCAGGCGCGGCGCTGTCTCTTCATGGCCCCGCGACAGCAGCTCCTTGTCGAACGTCATCGCATCGCCGGTGCCGACCGGCCGATAGAGCGCGATGCCTTCGAAGCTGGCGACGAGGAACTGGTCGCGCCTGCCGTCGTCCCACTTCACGGGACGGACGCGATGAATGATGCCGGGAATCCTGGCGGTGACGACGTGACGCTTCCAGTCCTTCGGGCTGTACCAGAACACCGACGCCATGTCCTGATCGTAGGTGGGCGCGACGCTCTTTTCACCGATGAGCGGCGCGTTCAGCAGTTCCTTCTTGCCGTCGCCATCCAGATCGAGCCAGGCCACGTGATGCGACGTCGGGAACTGATCGATCTTCTCCACCTTCCAGGGTTGCCGCGGGTCGCCGTTGGCATGCGCGAACCAGTTCAGGCCCGGACTGTTGGCCGCCTGCATCGCGAAGCCGCTCTGGAAGGCAATCTCCGGAATCCCGTCGCCGTCGATATCCGCCATCGCCTGGTTCACGATTTGCGGCGTGTCGGACACGATGACGTGCCGAGTCCACGTCGGGTTCTCGTACCAGGCCAGCTCGGGCACCGCCAGCGAATTGGCGATGACGTCGATCTTCCCGTCGTGATTGAAATCGGCGACCGACACGCTGTAGCCGCCCCGGAAACTGGCGTCGATGTCGTGCGCCACGAACTCGACCGGGCCGGCGGGACCGGCCGCTCGCGACAGCGCGGTCAGCGCGGTGAGGGCCAGCACGGCAGCGATCGCGGGTTTGGACAGCATCGCGCGATTTTAGCGCACGATCCGTATCGAAATCACAAAAACCCGCTCGGCGGTCCGCCGCTACGAGGTGCCCGCCAGACGCGTCAGCGCCTCGCCCGACACGCGAAAAATCGTCCACTCCTCGAGCGGAACCGCGCCCAGCTTCCGGTAGAACCGGATCGCTGGTTCGTTCCAGTCGAGCACCGACCACTCGAACCGGCCGCAGTGTCGGTCGAGCGCGATCCGCGCCAGGCGGGCGAGCAGGGCGCGTCCGACGCCGCGCCCGCGAAAGGCCGGCAGGACGAAGAGATCCTCCAGGTAGAGCCCCCGGCGGGCAAGGAAGGTCGAGTAGTTGTGGAAGAAGAGCGCAAACCCGACGGGCTCCGCGCCGCTCCACGCGATGAGCACTTCGGCCGCCGGCGTCTGGCCAAAGAGCGAGGCGCGCAGCATGTCCTCGGTCGCCACGCAGGCATCGGCCAGCTTTTCGTACACCGCCAGGGCGCGGATCATCTCGAGGATCACCGGGACGTCGGCTTCCGTGGCGTCAGTAATCCGGATCATGTCAGCGGTTTCATGAAGTCGATGCGCTCACCGCGCGCGGCCTTTTCGAGGACGCGGGTGAGTCGCCTCGCCCGCGTTTCTTCTTTCTTCGCGCTCATCACCCAGTGCGTAACGATCCGGCGATACCCGGGCGGCTGCCGTTCGAAGAACGCTTTGGCGCGCCGGTTCGCCGCGAGCTGGCCGGCGAGCGCGGGAGACAGCGTCTGTGCGGCGCGCTCGTACCCGTAGATCCCGCTGCGCCGCGGGTCGCGCGCCGTAAACGCCCGGATGCCAGCCTCGGCCATGCGCCCCTCGGCGAGGAGCGCCTGCACGCGCTTCACGTTGACGTTGCTCCACACGCTGCGCGCGGTCCGCGGCGTGAAGCGAATCGTCCATCGCTCGGCGTCGAGGCTGCGCCGCACCCCGTCGATCCACCCGTAGGCCAGCGCCTGATCGAGGGCCTCCCGATAGGTGAGGCCCGTCCGGCGCGCACCTCTCTTGTAGAAGCCGAGCAGCAGCTCTGTCGCCTCATCGTGGTGGCCGTCGAGCCAGCTGCGAAACGCCTCGCTACTTGCGAAGAAGGTGGCACTCACCGTGCGACTCCGATCGCGCGCCGCAGCAACATGATTTGCCCGCCGTGGTATGTGCCGTGTTCGACGACGCCGTGGAGCAGGGACCAGCGCGAGTATTCAAGCCCCTCGACACGCTCGTCGAGCGTGGCCTCCCCGAGCTGGCGCACGCGGATCGCCAGATCGCGATGGTTCTCGCGCAGCCGGTGCAGCGCCGCCTCCCAGTCCGCCGGAGCCGCTTCGCGGACGGGCGGCCAGTCGACCTCAGGCGGCGGATCGGCGATGGCGCGGCCATCGAGCCGCGCGCGAGCGATCTCCGCCCAGGCAGCGACGTGGAGGACGATTTCCCAGATGGAGTGCGCACCGGCAATGGGGTGCGCCGAGGCCTGTTCAGGCGTCAGGCCGGCAAGCGCGTGGTCGAGCACCGGCCCGTGCCAGAGGGGTCCGACGACGGTGCGCTCGATGTGGCGGGCGAGCTGTTCCACTCGAGTCATGACGTTGTATTCTCTGATAAACCTCACCCCCGCTGCAGCCGTCTAAATTCGAGTCATGAAGTTCGCGGTTCGCACGCTGTTCAGGGCGCCGCTCGTCACCGTCGTCGCCGTCGCGTCGCTCGGCCTCGGACTGGGGTCAACCACAGCGATCTTTTCGCTGTTCAACCAGATGCTGCTGCAGCCGCTGCCGGTGCCCGAACCGGATCGGCTCGTCAACCTGTCGGCGCCCGGCCCCAAGCCGGGCTCACAGTCGTGCGGTCAGGAGGGCGACTGCGACACGGTCTTCAGCTATCCGATGTTCCGCGATCTCGAGCGCGAACAGCGCGTCTTCACGGGGCTCGCCGCGCACCGGCTCGTCGGCGCGAACCTGGCGTACGGCGGCCAGACGATCAACGGCAATATCCTGCTCGTGTCGGGCAGCTATTTTCCGCTGCTCGGCCTTCAGCCCGCGCTCGGCCGTCTGCTCGGGCCGGGCGACGACCGGGCGCCGGGGGATTCGCCGGTTGTCGTGCTGAGCCATGCGTTCTGGACGACGCGCTTCGCCGCCGATCCGCAGGTCCTCAACCAGTCGATCGTCGTGAACGGGCAGACGATGACGATTGTCGGCGTCGCCGCGCGGGGCTTCTCCGGCACCACCATCGGGGCCGAACCCTTCGCGTTCTTGCCGATCACTCTGAACGATCCCGTCAATCCGTGGTCGAAACGCAGGGACGACCGGCGCGACTACGTCCTCTATTTGTTCGGGCGACTGAAGCCGGGCGTCTCGATCGAGCAGGCGCGCGCCGAGCTGGGCACCGTGTACCACGGCATCATCAACGACGTCGAAGCGTCGCTGCAGAAAGGAATGAGCGACCAGACGCTCGCGAAATTCCGCGCGAAGCCGCTCGGCCTGACCGCCGGGCGGCGCGGCCAGAGCACCGTTCCAAGCCGTGCCGGCCCGGCGCTGGCGATGTTGCTGGGCGTCACGGCGTTCGTCCTCCTGATCGCCGCGGCCAACGTCGCCAACCTGCTCCTGGTGCGATCGGCGGCGCGCGCCGGCGAGATGGCGGTCCGGCTGTCGATCGGCGCCAGCCGCATGCACCTCATCAAACAACTGCTCGCCGAATCGCTGCTGCTCGCCTCGCTCGGCGGCGTGGCCGGCATCGTCATCGCCCAGTGGACCCTCGATTTGATCGCGTCGCTGTTGCCGCTGTTCGCGACGCGCGGATTCGATTTCCAGATCGACCGGACGATGGTGCTGTTTGCCGCACTGTTGACGATTGGCACCGGCCTCATGTTCGGCCTCTTCCCTGCGCTTCACAGCACGCGCCCCGATTTGATTTCCGCGCTCAAAGGCCAGTCCGGTCAACCCTCGGGCGCGCGGAGCGCCGCCCGATTCCGCACGTGGCTGGCCACGACGCAAATCGCGTTGTCGATGGCGCTGTTGGTCGCGGCGGGGCTCTTCACCAAGAGCCTGATGAACGTCAGCCGCGTCGACGTCGGGGTCAGAGCCGACCACGTCGTGACGTTCACCGTGTCGCCGTGGCTCAACGGCTACGCGGACGCGCGGTCGCGTCAGCTGTTCGTGCAGATCGAAGATCAGCTTGGCACGCTGCCGGGCGTCACCGGCGTGACGAGCTCGCTGGTTGCGCTGCTTGCCGGCGACAACTGGGGCAACGATGTGTCGGTCCAGGGATATCCCGCGGGCCCCGACACCGACATGAACTCGAGATACAACGAGATCGGACCCGACTATTTCCGGACCCTCGGCGTGCCGCTCATCGCCGGCCGCGAGTTCACCCGCAGCGATACGGCCGGCGCGCCCAAGGTCGCGATTGTCAACGAGGCTTTCGCGAAAAAGTTCAATCTTGGCCGCGACGCGGTCGGCAAACGCATCGGCAATCGTGGCAGCACGCCCGATACCGAAATCGTGGGGCTCGTGCAGAACGCGAAGTACAGCGAGGTGAAGACCGACGTGCCGCCGCTCTTCTTCCGTCCGTACCGCCAGAGCGAAAAATTCTTGTCGCTGACGTTCTACGTTCGGACGTCGGTCGATCCCGACTCGTTTCTGGCGAACGTGCCCAGGGTCATGCAGCGGATCGATCCCACACTGCCGGTCGAGGATCTGCGCACCCTGCCCGAGCAGGTCAGGCAAAACGTGTTCCTGGACCGCATGATCAGCGTGCTGTCGGCGGCGTTCGCGGCGCTGGCGACACTGCTTGCGGCGATTGGGCTCTACGGCGTGCTCGCCTACACGGTCTCGCAACGGACGCGCGAGATCGGCTTACGGATGGCGCTCGGCGCCGACGCGGCGCGCGTCCGCGGCATGATCCTGCGGCAGGTCGGCATGATGGTGGTCATCGGGGGCGCCATCGGCCTGGCCGCTGCGGCCTTGCTGGGCAGGCTCTCCGCGTCGCTGCTGTTTCAGATGACCGCCTCGGACCCCGCGGTGCTCGTCGCGGCGGCCGCCGCGCTCACCGCGGTCGCGCTCGGCGCCGGACTGATTCCGGCGCATCGGGCCTCGCGCGTGGATCCCATGCGCGCGCTCCGGTACGAATGACGGGTCGGATCGACGGATGTCGATTTCACGGCCGTCCCTTCGTCTCCAGAGCGAAAGAGGAAGGGAGTCTCAACCGATGTCACAATTCGCGCTGTTGCTGTACGACGATCCCACCGCCTGGGCGAAGCTGAGCCCCGAGGAGATGCAGAAGGCGATTGAGAAATACCGCGCCTGGTCGCAGATGCCGTTCACCATCGATAGCAAACGCCTGGGCGAGGACCACGGCAAGGTGGTGCGATCGCACCAGGGCAAACCGCGCGCGACCGATGGACCGTACAGCGAGACCAAAGAGGTGCTCGGCGGCTTTTACCTGATCGAGGCGGCCGATTACGACGAGGCGGTGACACGCGCGCTCGAGCATCCCCACGCCGAGCACGGGACGATCGAGGTGCGGAAGCTCTGGGGTCAATGAGCGAGTCGGCCGACGCCGGCGGCCTCGTCGAGCATCTGTTTCGCCACCAGGCGGGCCGGCTCGTCGCCCGCCTGACGAGGCTGCTCGGTCCGGCCCACCTGGCCCTGGTCGAGGAGTCGGTCCAGGAAGCGCTGGTCCGCGCCCTCCAGACCTGGCCGTACGACGGGGTGCCCGACAATCCGGCCGGATGGCTCTTTCGCGTCGCCCACCACCGGGCGATCGATGCCATCCGGCGCGACACGCTGTTTGGCGAAAAAACGGAGGCGATCGTCGCCGAGATCGCCCGGTCCGCGAGCGTCGCGCGCGTGGACGCCGACGTCGACGAGCAGGTGCGCGACGAGGAGCTGCGCATGATCTTCATGTGCTGCCATCCGGATCTGTCGCGTGATGCCAGCCTCGCCCTCAGCCTGAAAACGATCGGCGGATTCAGTGTCCGCGAAATCGCGCGCGCGGTGCTGGCCGATGAAGCCGCGATCGCGCAGCGCCTGGTGCGCGCGAAACGGCAGATCCGCGATCGACGCCTGACGCTGGAGATGCCCGCCGGCGTTGAATTGACCGAACGGCTCGACGCGGTGCTCGACGTCATCTACCTGATGTTCAACGAGGGGTATGCGGCGCATGACGGCGCCGATCTGATTCGGCAGGATCTGTGTTTCGAGGCGCTGCGTCTCGGCCTCCTGGTTGCCGGCGGGTC
>JBPYEE010000491.1:0-9894 GCA_051985095.1 Vicinamibacterales bacterium
GCTGAGCGTCTGCGACAACAACAACGCGGCGGCGAGGAAGCAGACAAACGCGCCGACGGCCACCAGCAGATTCCGGCGCCAGAGCGGCGCCACCCGCGCGAGCGCGATGCTGGTCGGGATGCCGACGCTCAGCACCCAGGGGCCGCGGTCCACGGCCGCGCTGCCGTAGAACCGTCGGACTCCGTCCAACCCCACGAGCACCTGGGTGCGCGGGACGTCGCGCGGCAGGACCGGGTGGGCATCGCTGTACTGGCCGATGTAACGCTCAGCGTCCCGGCTGCGCGCCAGGACACGGCTCTTCTGATCGGTCAGGGTGACGACCGACCCCTCGGGCAGAGGCACGCCGTTGAACACCCGCGGGATGTGCGTGACATCGAGACCGATGCCCAGAACGCCGACCAAACGGGTGTCATCCAACACCGGGTAGGCCATGATGACCGTCGGCTGCCCCGACAGGGCGCCCGTCACGAGCTCCGACACGACGGGTTTTCCGGCCGCAATCACCTCGAGCACGTAGGGCCGTGAGACGGTCGCCTCCGCGCCGGGCCGCGCCGGCAATCCGGATCCCATGATCGCGCCGTCCCGATCCGTCAGCACGATGTTGAGCAGCAGCGGCTGATCGCGGAGCACCCCGGCAAACAGCCGATCCGACAGATCGCGCTGCAAGTGAATCACCGCCGGATTCAGACTGAGCGCGAGCGCGAGGGAGTCGACGCCCGACAGATATTGCTCAAGGTACGCACTGGCGGTGACGGCCACCGATCCCGCTTCGTCGCGCAGCTCGCTTTCGCGCTCCACGCGCGCGCGCTGCGCCGACCAGGCGATGAGCACGGTGAATGGGATCAGCAGCCCAATGGTCGCTGCGAAGATTTGCCGGCGGAGGGACTGAGTCGCGAGGATGCGCACGGCCGGCGCGATTCTATCGTAGGAGCAGCGGGTCCGCGAGACCGGCCTCGCGGAAGCCGGTGGCGCGCAGGATGCAGCTGTCACAGCGCCCGCAGGGACGGCCGTCCTCGGCCGGATCGTAGCAGCTGTGCGTAAGGCCGTAATCGACGCCGAGCGCGACGCCGCGGCGAATGATCTCGCTCTTGCCGAGTGCGATGAGCGGCGTGCGGATGCGGAACGGGGTCCCCTCGACGCCGGCGCGCGTGGCCAGACGGGCCACCCGTTCGAAGGCGGCAATGAATTCCGGCCGGCAATCGGGGTACCCCGAGTAGTCGATGGCGTTGACGCCGATCACGATGTCTTGAGCGCCGATCACCTCGGCCCATCCGAGCGCCAGCGCCAGAAACACCGTGTTCCGCGCCGGGACGTAGGTCGACGGAATACCCGTCGCGGTGAGATCGCGGTCACGCGGAACGGGGACGTCGGACGTCAGCGAGGACCCGCCGATGCCGCGCAGATCGAGATCCAGTACGAGATGGCGCCGCACCGCCAGCGCGCGCGCCACCGCGCGCGCGGCGTCGAGCTCCCGCGCGTGGCGCTGATGGTAGGCAATCGTCAGCGCATAGAGGTCGAACCCCTCCGCCTTCGCGATGGCGGCGGCGGTGTACGAGTCGAGGCCTCCGCTGAGCAGGACGACCGCGTCAGACGCCACGGGCCGTCGGCGACCAGATGAACTTGTGGAGCTGCAGCTGCAGGCGCGCCGGCAACCGGTCGGCGAGCATCCACTCGGAGAGCGTCTTCGGATCGAGGACGCCGTGGACCGGAGAGAGCAGAATCGCCGCGACGCGGCCGGCCAGCCCCCGGCGCGCCAGGACGCCGCGGGCGAACTCGTAGTCTGCGCGATCCTTGATCACGAACTTGACCTGATCGTGGGGCGCCAGCGCCTCCAGGTTGCTCCAGTCGTTCCTGTCGGCTTCGCCGCTGCCCGGGCACTTCACGTCCATGACTTTGATGACCGCGCGCGGGACGCGCGCGATCGGTCGATGGCCGCCGGTTTCGAGGAGCACCGTGCGCCCGCTGGCGAGGAGGCGCTCCATGAGCGGGTACACCTCGTCCTGGAGCAGCGGTTCGCCGCCGGTGATCTCGACCAGCGGGCAGCCGTACGCGTCGACTGCCTCGAGGACGGCGTCAATCGACATCTTCCGCCCTTCGTGGAACGCGTAGGCGGTATCGCACCAGGAACAGCGGAGGTCGCAGGCGGTCAACCGGACAAACACGCACGGCTCACCGGCGCGCGTCGATTCGCCCTGGATCGAGTAGAAGATTTCGTTGATCGTGAGCACTTTGACTATTCTACTGGCATGGCAAAGCCCGTTTTTTACGCGAAGCCGACCTGAACGACGTGCAAGAACGCCAGAAGTTTTCTGGAAACGCACCGCATCGCCGTCTCGGAGATCGACATCAACAAAGAGCCGCCCACCCGCGACTGGCTCGAGAAACACGTCGAGGCCAGCCACTTCCTCGACTATGTGAGCACGCGCAGCCCCGTCTGGAAGGAGCGGCCGCTGCCGACGTCCAAGAAGGAGGCGATCGATCTGATGGTGGCCAACCCGAACCTCATCCGCCGACCCATCGTCATCAAGGGCTCGAAGGTGATCTTCGGCTTCGACAAGGACGCCTACGCCAGGCTCTGACCTTCGCATCGGGACGTCGGGCTGGAACTATCCCGCCGGCCGCGGGACCTGGAACGGCATCTTTTACCCCCGGCCGCGGCCAAAGGGATTCGACGAGCTCGCGTTCTACGCCGAGCACTTCAACACCGTCGAGGTGAACAGCACGTTTTACGGCCAGCCACGTCCCGAGGTGTGCCGCCAGTGGGCGAGGCGCACGCCGGCCGATTTCGAATTCTCGGTCAAGCTGTTTCAGAAGTTCACGCACCCGAAGCTGTACACCGCGCGGGTCGAGCAGGCGCTGCCCGTTCACGCCGCCGACGCCATCGAGGCGCTTGTCGAGGTCGGCCCGGCCGATCTCGATGAGTTTCGCCGCGGGATCGATCCGCTCGCCTCGGCGGGCAAGCTCGGGGCGCTGCTCGCGCAGTTTCCCGCCAGCTTCAAGGCCTCACCCGCTTCGCGCGGGGCGGTGGAACGGCTGCTGCGGGTGTTTCGCGACTATGCGGTCGCGGTCGAGCTGCGTCACAAGAGCTGGAGCGATCAGATCGGCGACACGCTGGCGCTCTTGAACGCGCATCGCGCCGCCTGGGTCCAGATCGACGAGCCCAAGTTCCGGCTCTCCATCCGGCAGAATTACCTGCCGAACGTCGAGGGCTTCTACTACATGCGGCTGCATGGCCGCAACGCCGCGGCCTGGTGGAAACACGCCGCTTCGGAGGATCGATACGACTATCTCTACTCCGCCGACGAACTGCGGGAATTTTCCGAGACGGCCGACGCCGCGCGGCGCCTGGTGAAAAAGCTGTATCTCTACACGAACAATCACTTCTCGGCGAAATCGGTCGCCAACGCGACGATGATCAAACAGCAGCTCGGCGAGCCGATTGAGGGCGAGTTTCCGCCGGCGTTTCTCGAAGCCTTCGCCCCGTTGCGCAGTGCGCTCGAATCGCGCACTCGCCGCAGCGGGGGTACACCGGCCGGCACACGTTCTGCCCCCACGTCACGAGATACAGATTGATGTACGGCCACCACCGGCGATCGGTCGCCTTGTAGAGCGCCTGCTCGGTCTCCTCGGGCGTCCGCGTCGCGACCCACCCGAGGCGATTGGCGATCCGGTGGACGTGCGTGTCGACGCAGATGTTCGTCAGGCTCTTGAACGACAGAATCAGCACGAGGTTCGCCGTCTTCCGGCCGACGCCGGGCAGTGTCAGGAGGTCGTCCAGGCGCCCCGGCACGCGTCCGCCGAAGCGGTCGACCAGGAGTCGGCAGGTGGCCTTCACGTGCCGCGCCTTGTGCCGGTAAAAGCTGACGGGGTAAATCAGCCGCTCGATCCGCTTTGTCGTCAGCCGCGCCATGGTGCGCGGGGTCCGCGCGGCGCGAAAAAGGCGCGCCGACGCCGCCGCCGTGACCGGATCGCGGGTCTGCGCCGACAGCATCGTCGAAATCAGCACCTCGAAGGGATTCTCCTGGCTCTCTTCGGCGATTTTCTCGACGGCGGGCAGTTCCATGTGGTCGATGGCGCGCGCGAGCGTGCGCATCACCGCATGAACGGATTCGCCCCGGGGTTTCGGCGGCACTTCGTTTAGTATAGTCGCGCGTTTCAGAGGAGGGGCAGATGAAACAAGTGTTGGTCGTGGCGTTTTCCGTCATCGCGATCGCCGCTGCGCAGGTCGGAGTGCAGGCGCAGGGACGCTCGTCGACGACGGCCTCGGGCACCGTCAAATCGGTGTCCGGATCGTCGCTCGTCGTCACCGCGAAGGGCAAGGACATGACGTTCGCCGTCGACAGCAGCACGAAGTTTGTCGGCAAGGGGCTCGGCACCAAATCGAAGGCGGGCAGCCTCACCGCGACGGACGCCGTCCACGCCGGGGATCACGTCAGTGTGGCGTACCACGACATGGGCGGCACGATGCACGCGGCCAGCGTCCGCGTCACCGCCAAGGCTGCGGCAACCAAGCACTAGACGACGGGCGTGAGCGGCGGGTGGCCGGCCAAGACGGCGAGTACGTTATCGGCGGCGAGGTCGGCCATCGCCGTGCGCGTCTCGGTGGTGGCGCTGCCCAGAAGGGGCAGCAGCAGCACGTTATCGAGCGTCAGCAGATCGGGGTGGACCGCCGGCTCGTGTTCGTAGACGTCCAGCGCGGCACCGGCGAGTAACCGGTGGTGCAGGGCCCACGCCAGCGCTTCTTCATCGATCACCGGCCCGCGCGCCGTGTTGATCAGATACGCGGATCGCTTCATTCGCGTCAGCGCCTTCCGGTCGATCAGATGCATGGTTTCCGGCGTGAGCGGCACGTGGAGCGAGACGACGTCGGATGTGTTGAGCAGGCGATCCAGCGACATCGCCGTCGCCCCGGGCAGCTCGACCGGGCTGCGTGACACATACGCCACGCGCATGCCGAAGGCGGGGGCGCGTGACGCCACCGCGCGTGCGATGCGACCGGCACCGACCAGCCCGAGCTGCTTGTGCCGGAGATCCGACCCGAGCATCAGGTCCAGGGCCCACCCCTTCCACTGGCCGCTGCGCACGAGACGCTCGCCTTCCGAGATCCGCCGCGTGATGGCGAGAATCATGGCCCATGTGAAGTCGGCGACCGTTTCGGTGAGCACGTCGGGCGTGTTGGTGACGACCAGGCCACGCGATCGCGCATAGGCGACGTCGATGTTGTTGTAGCCCACCGCGATATTCGCGACGATCTTCAGCCTCGGAGCCGCGTCGAGCACGCGCCGATCGATCCGGTCGGTCAACAGGCACAGCAGCGCCTCCTTGTCGGCGATTCGCGTGCGCAGTTCCTCCGGTTGAATGGCGGTTTCGCCGGCGTACACGTCGACGCCGGCCGACGCGCTGAGCTTCGAGATGACCGACGACGGCAGGCGTCTGGTAACGAGAACGTTCAATGGCCGTACGACGCGCAGTAACCGCAGTGATTGCAGCGAACGGAGGGTTCGATGAGGCAGGCGCCATCGGTATCGGCGCCGCGCGGCATCGGCAGGAGCAGAAAGCTGGCATGCGACCGGAACGGCGGAGCGGGATCCGGTTGCGTCGCACCCGAATGGTGCCGCGCGATTGCATCGCGCACCATCGCCCGCAGCTCGTCATCGGTCATCGACGGTCACCGTATCAATGATCCCCACAATTGCGGCGTCGACCGGCGCGGCCTTCCGGCCGAGCGCTTCGCCGGCCGCGCGCCCTTCGAGGACGAGGAGCACCCGTTCGTCGACGCCGGCGCCGACGCCGTCCACCGCGAGCACCGCCGCGCCGCGCGGGCTGTCGTCGAGATTCAACGGCTGGACCAGCAACAGCTTGGCGCCTTCGAACTTCCGATGCTTCTGCGTCGCAACGACGGTGCCGACCACGCGCCCAATCTGCATCAGCCGAGATTCCAATGGTCGACGATGCCGACGACGCCCGCGTCAACCGGCGCCTCGACAGGAAAGAACGGAAAGCTCGCTTCCTTGCCGCGCACGAAGAAGACTTCTTCTCCGACGCCGGCGCCGACCGCGTCGGCCGCCACCAGGGGTTTGCCTGCGTGCTGCCGATCCGGCGTCAGCGGCTGGAGCACGAGCAGCTTGAGGCCGGTCAGGTTCTGGTCCTTGCAGGTGACGACGGCCGTGCCGATGACTTTGGCCAGGTGCATCAGTCGGCCACCTCCACGCTGTCGATGATGCCGACGATCGCCGCATCGACCGGGCAGTCCTTCAGGCCGGACGCCATCCGCGCCGAGCTGCCGGTGACGACGAGCACCGTTTCACCCACGCCGGCGTCCACGGTATCGACCGCGACGAGGTACGCCCCGTCGCTCTTGCCGCGCGGATCAATCGAGCGAACGACGAGCAGTTTGTTGCTGACGAGGCGCGGGTCTTTTCGCGTGGCGACGACGGTGCCGACGATTTTCCCTACCAGCATCCAGGTGTTCGGGGCTGACGATCCGGGGGTTTACGCCCTCGCCGGCGTGGCTTTGCCAATCGGCAGCGCGTCTTCGAGGTTCGCGTGGGGGCGCGGGATGACATGCACCGACACCAGTTCGCCGACACGCCGCGCCGCGGCGGCGCCGGCATCGGTCGCCGCCTTCACGGCCGCGACATCGCCGCGCACGATCGCGGTGACGTACCCCGCGCCAATCTTTTCCCAGCCGACGAGCGTGACCTTCGCTGCCTTGACCATGGCGTCGGCCGCCTCAATCATCGCGACCAGCCCTTTGGTTTCGATCATCCCTAAGGCCTCTCCCATTACAAGTCTCCTTCACTCAGGTTCCGAAGCGCGTCCTCAATCAATGCGGAGAGTTCGCCGTATGTTAACCGAATTTCTCCGTCGCGATCGGCCGATGGAACGAGTCGGGAGCGGGCGCTCGAGGGTGCCTGAACCACCTGACATGAGGCCGGATCCTGCGCCGGTTCGTCAACGGCACAAATCGGCGCCGGCGCCTTGATGCCGTACGTCCCGCGCAGGCCCTGAAGCCGGTCCACTTCCTCCCGCGAGATCAGGTTCTCTCGCCCAAGCAGGCGCGCAACCAGGCTGATCTTGGCGAAGTGCTCGATGGTTTCCATCTTGTAGTACGCCGCGTAGAGGTCGGCGCCGACCGTCAGCGCGCCGTGGTTGGCGAGCAGCATGCCGTCGTGCGCCTTGATGTACTTGCGGACCGCCTCGGGCAACTCTTTCGTCGACGGGGTCGCGTACTCGGCTATGGGAATGCTCCCGAGCGTCGTCAGGACCTCGGCGAGGACGGCGCGGTCGAGCGGGATCCCGGCGACCGCAAAGCCGGTTGCGGTCGGCGGATGCGCATGGACGACGGCGGCCACGTCCGGCCGCTGACGATACACCTCGAGGTGCATCAGCATCTCGGATGACGGATCGCGATCACCCTGGAGCTTGCTGCCGTCCAGATCGGTGATGCACATCATGTCGGGGGTCATGAAGCCCTTGCAGACGTTTTTGGGCGTCATGAGCAGGCGGTCCGCGCCGAGACGGACGCTGATGTTGCCGTCGTTCGACGCCGTGTATCCGCGGGCGTACAGGCGCCGGCCGACCTCGACGATGTCGGCGCGCACCGCCCCTTCGGCCGTCATGCGGTGCGCCCGTGGACACGTCCGGAGCCCCCGGAGCGGGTCGAGGACCGCGCGCGGTACGCGTCGCGGCAGCCGGCCGAGCAGAAGTACACCGGCCGGCCGCCCTCCGTGCTCGAAAGCGCGTGGTCGGGCACGACGAAAGTGCCGCACACCGGGTCGCGCGCCATCTGCACGCCGCGCGGCGAACCGCGCCGCACCGTGGGACCCTGCAGCCCTTCCTTGATGCCGTCGAGCAGCCGGCCGACCGCCCGCAGCGCCAGGGTCAGCAGCACCGAGAGCAGGAGGAAGCGGATCATCCCTCGCTCGGCTTCTGCCCGTGGGGTGGATGCGCGGACTGGAGGCTGTCGAGGGCGCGTTTGGCGGCCTGGCCTTCGGGGCTGTCAGGGGCAATCTTCAGCACCTGTTGCCACGCCTCGGTGGCCCCCTCCAGATCCTGCTTGCCGAACGCCTTCACGATCCCGACGTTCAGCAGCGTCTTCGTGTGCTTCGCATTGAGCTTCAGCGACCGGTCGAACGTCGCGAGCGCCTTGTCGGGCTGGTTGGTGTAGTAGTAGCACACGCCCAGGTCGGTATTCACGTTCACGTCGCTGGGGTTGAGCTTCAGCGCTTCCCCGTACCACTTGATCGCGTCGTCGTACTTCTCGGCGTCGAAGAACAGGTTCGCGAGCTCGACGCGCGGCTTTGGATTCGAGGGCTCCCGTTCGGCGACCGACGTCAGCGCATTGACCTGCGTCTGATCGAGGACGGCGGCGCGCGTTGACGCACCGGACGGCGCACCGGCAGCCTCGGTCTGGGGCGGCGGGGCCGCCGCAGTGCGCGTGGCCGCCTGTTGCGATCCGATGATCCAGCCGGCAATGAGCCCGAACAAGACCCCGGCGACGCCGAAGGCGATAGCGTCGGATTTCATCTGGAAATGATTAGCCGAAATTCGATGATAGCACCTGCAGATACTCGCGCACGACGGTGTCCAGGCCGACGAAGATCGCGCGGGAGATGATCGCGTGGCCGATGGACACCTCGTCGAGGTGCGGCAGCCGGCGGAACAGCACGAGGTTGTCGAGATCCAGATCGTGTCCGGCGTTGACGCCGAGCCCGAGCGTATGCGCGAGTTCGGCGGCGTCGACGTAGCGCGAAAAGCATTGCTCCGCTGCGGCCCCGTCGTCCTGGAACGCACGGGCAAACGGCTCTGTGTAGAGCTCGACCCGGTCGGCGCCGACCGACGCCGCCCAGCGAATGGGGTCCGCTTCGGGGTCCACAAACAGGCTCACGCGAATCTGGCGGGCATGGAGCCGCTCGATGACCCCGGACAGTCCGTCCGTCATCGGGCCGGGCCGCCACCCGGCCTGACTGGTGACCTCGCCGGGAACGACCGGTACGAGGGTGCACTGGTCAGGCCCCACCTCATCGACGAGCTCGAGCAGCTCAGCGCGCGGGTCACCTTCGATGTTGTACTCGACGCCCCGCCACTGCTGCCGCAGCGTGCAGGCGATCTCCCGCACGTCTTCCGGCCGGATATGCCGGCGATCCGCGCGCGGATGGACCGTAATGCCCGGCGCCCCGGCCTTCAGACACACCGCGACGGCGTCGAGGACGCGGGGCACGTGTCCGCCGCGCGAATTGCGGAGTGTCGCGATCTTGTTGACGTTGACGCTGAGCTTAACCAAGGTGCTGTTTGACGACGTCGACGATTTCCTGCGCCCAGGATCGGATCTCGTCGTCGTGCTGCCCCTCGAGCATCACCCGCAGGAGCGGCTCGGTTCCGGAATACCGAACGAGCAGGCGCCCCTGGCCGGCGACGCGGCGCTCGACACGGGCGATGGCGGCGGCGATCGGCGGCACGCTGCTGAGGTCCACCTTCTCGCGAACACGGACGTTCAGCAGCACCTGCGGGTACGTCCGCAGGTCGGACGCCAGCGCGGCGAGCGGGCGACCCGTCAGCATCACCGTCCGCAACACATTGAGCGCCGTGCACAATCCGTCGCCGGTGAAGAGGTAGTCGGAGAAGATGATGTGCCCCGACTGCTCGCCGCCGAGCGACAGGTCGCGGTTCAACATCTCCTCCATCACGTACTTGTCGCCGACGGGACAGCGCACGAGGTCGATGCCGAGCGTCTTGAGCGCCAGCTCGAGTCCGATGTTACTCATCACCGTTGCGACGATTGCATTGCCCTTCAGCCGCGACTCGCGCTGCAGCTGCCGGCCGCACATCAACAACACGGCATCGCCGTCGACGACGGTGCCGGTATGGTCGACGAAAATGGAGCGATCGCCA